>JAUTWY010000370.1 GCA_030838305.1 Acidobacteriaceae bacterium | reverse complement strand
AACCCTTGCAGGCAGTCTACATTCTCTCCGCGGTACGCACGCCGATTGGGAAGTTTGGGGGATCGCTCGCCTCACTGACGGCGGCTGACCTGGGTGTGGTGGCCGCCAAGGCTGCGATGGAACGTGCCGGGGTCAACCCGCAACAGGTGGAAGAAACTATTTTCGGAAACGCGCGGCAGGCCGGCGGCGGGCCGAACCCGGCGCGGCAGATTTCTATTCGTAGTGGGGTGCCCCAGGAAGTCCCGGCCTTCACGGTCAACAAGGCCTGCGCCTCGGGACTGAAATCGATAGCGCTCGCGTATCAGTCGATTCTGCTTGGCGATGCCAGCTGCATTCTCGCGGGCGGTGCAGAGTCGATGTCGCGCGTTCCTTATTACCTCGAAGCACGCTGGGGATACCGCCTCGGCAATCAGGATCTGGTCGACGGCATGTATCGCGATGGCTTCTTCTGTCCCATGGCGAAGATGGTGATGGGCGAAACCGCCGAAGTGCTGGCGGAACACTACAAGATTTCGCGCGAGGAACAGGATCAGTATGCTCTAACGTCGCAAACCCGTGCCGGACGGGCGATTGCCGCTGGGCGATTCGACGACGAACTTGTCCCGGTCACGATTGAAGGCAAGAAAGGCGCTACCACTTTCAGTCGCGACGAACATCCTTTCCCGGATGCGAGCCTCGAAAAGTTGGGAAAGCTGGCTCCGGTATTCTCGAAATCCGGAACGGTCACTGCCGGGAATTCTTCAGGAATCACCGACGGGGCCGCGGCTGTCGTCCTGGCCAACGAACATTTTGTGAACAAGAATAAACTGAAGCCATTGGCGCGGATCGCAGCGGTAACATCGGCGGGAGTCGATCCGCGCACCATGGGGATCGGTCCTGTCCCCGCTTTGCGCAAGCTTGAGGACAAACATAATCTCAAGCTCCACGAATTCGGCTTGATCGAACTGAATGAGGCCTTCGCCGCGCAGGTGCTCGCCTGCGACCGAGAACTGAATTTCAATCGCGACCGGCTCAACGTAAACGGCGGTGCCATCGCCATCGGCCATCCGATCGGCTGCACCGGCACTCGAATTACAGTCACGCTTCTGCACGAAATGCTCAAGCGCAACACGAAGCGCGGCGCGGCCACGCTCTGCGTCAGCGGCGGCTTGGGAATGGCTTTGGCACTGGAAAACGTCGCGTGAGACCGTCGCAACGATCCCCTACGTAAGGCGCACTCGAAGCGCTGTAATACCGAAGCAACTTCTGCTATGCTTCCACCGCTCTTCCCCGAGCGCGCATTACGCGCCGGCTCCGCCCGGACGCACAATCAGGAGACTCTTATGCTTGGATGGACTTTCCGCATTTCTTGTGTGCTTGTCCTCACGCTCTCCGCCAGCTTCGTTCTGGCGCAGGCCGAATTCTCCGCCGAAATAATGGACTCTCATAAACAAGGCACCACCACCCAACCGAAGATTTATTTTTCCAAGGACAAGATCCGTTTCGATTCATGCGATGCCAACAGTCCCGGCGCTTTCATCATGAATCTTTCGAACCAAACCATGACGATCCTCATGCCCCAGCAGCACATGTACATGGAAATGCCGGCCGATGCTCAGGAGCAGCGCAACATGTTCAGCTTCTTTAAGACCTCGGACGTAGAAAATGCCTGCGGCGACTGGCTGAAGCTGGCGACAAACAAGGGGGGAAGCTGCCATAAGTTAGGGAGCGAAAGCGTAAATGGGCGCAGCACTGTCAAGTACGAAGGCACCAACTCGAAGGGCGAGGCGAGCCAGGTCTGGCTCGATCCCAAGTTGCGATTTCCAGTCAAATGGCAGGGCGCCAGCGGCAGCGGAGAGTTGCGCAACATCCAGGAGGGAACCCAGCCCGCCAGCCTATTCGCGATTCCTGACGGCTACACCAAGATGGACATGGGTGGCGGCATGGCCAGACACTGATGCGAATCCCTGGGTAGTGTCCTAATAGTGCCGCACTATTAGGACACTACCAATCCCCGCACGGCGTTGACGCTGCGAAAACGTGGCCACTATACTTCCCTTAGAAACACTTTGGGCCGTTGGAGACGGAATGCCACTTTCTGCGGTGATCGTGGACGATGAACAACTTGCCCGCGACGAACTTGCCTATCTTCTCAAGAGCGCGGGCGACGTCACTGTGGTTGCCCAGGGGAAAAACGGTCTCGAAGCCATCAGCCTCATCAAAGAGCACAGTCCCGATCTTGTTTTTCTCGACGTCCAGATGCCGGGACTCGACGGCTTCGGGGTAATCAAAAAGCTTCTCGATAAAAAGATAACCCTTCCCAAGATTGTCTTTGCCACCGCCTTTGATCAATATGCGGTGAAGGCGTTCGAAGTCAACGCGGTGGATTATTTGCTGAAGCCGTTTGACAAGAAACGCGTTGCCCAGGCGGTGCAGAGAGCTCGCAGTCAGCAGGGGGCTGAGGGTCTCCCGGCGGAGAAAATCGATAGCATCGTCCGCATGTTGCAAGCCCCCAAACCGCAAACCTCGAAAATCCTGCTCAAGGCCGTCGGGCGAATGTTTCTGGTGGATCAACGGGAGATTTGTTACGCCTCCATCGAGGACGGCGTAATTACGGTGGTAACGGCGGGACCGTCCGGCATGGAGGGGCATTCGAACTGCCGCACTCTGGAAGAATTACTCGATAGTCTGGACCCTGGATTATTCTGGCGCGCTCATCGTTCCTATCTGGTCAATATCAACCGTATTCGCGAAGTCGTCCCCTGGTTCAAGAGTTCCTACCAGTTGCGCATGGATGATAAAAAGCAGAGCGAGATTCCAGTCAGCCGTGCCCAAACCAAGCGTCTGCGCGAGCTTTTCGGACTCTGAGGCGCCTGGAGGACGACTTAAGAGTTGAGTCATCCTCCAGGATGGGGGGATTAAACTGCCAAAGCTTCCAGCCCGCTCCGATCGCGAATCACCAGCTTCGCACCTTCCAGCCGGATCAATCTCTTTTTCTTCAAATCACTCAGCAACCGGGTAACGGTCTCGCGCGAGGAACCAATCCGTTGCGCCATCTCTTCGTGAGTCATGGCAGAAGGTAACCGCAGTTCCTGTGCATGCTGCTGCTCCCGGGGAGCGCATGACAATAAGAGTCTGGCCAGCTTGCCGGATGAAGACCTCGCCAGTACCAGGTCGTGGATATCGCGGTACGCCCCCTGGAACTCGCGGCTCAACCACGTGGCCGCGTGCATGCCCACTTCACTGTAGCGCTGCATAAGGGTCATGAAGTCCTGGCGGCCAATGAAATTTAACTGGCATGGCAAATCAGTTTCGGCGGTCATTTCGTAATTCGTACCGGAAATAACAGCGCTCAATCCCAGCACCTCGCCGGCTCCGGACTGCTTCAGTATTAGTACCTTGCCTTCTTTTGAGGTAGTGGACAGCTTCACGTTTCCGGAACAAAGAATAAATATGCCGCGCGGCGTCTGGCCTTCTACAAACAGCACAGCTCCGGCAGGCATAACCGTATGGTGACTGACGACGTCGATTGATCTGAGCACAGCCGAGGAAAGCCGGCAGAAAAAGCCCTCCCGGCTCGCTTTGCAGCGCATACAGCTCTCGATGATCTCGAGACCATAGGGAGTTCTCATGCCTGCCTCCGTTGGAGAATTGTGTCGGTATTTTTGTTCGGTGGGGAGTTGCCCTTGCGGTCGCGACTCCATTCGCTGCGACCGTTCGAGCAAGGCGTGGGCGTGGGCTCTCATATCGAGGCGCGAGCTGCGCGTGCCAGAAATCACCTCCCATGCCGCACTGGGGTCGCCACTCCGCTCCCATTCCATCTGGCAGACAAACAAGTACAAAAGGCTGTTCGTAGTTGGGTTTGCCTGGTTCAAAGCCTCTGCTTCAAACCCAGCCCCCGCCGCCCACGTTTCCTCGACGCCTAGAGGCTCACTGCGCCAAGCTTCACTGCTCGAAGTCTCAGGCGATTTGCCAAAAGGCCTTACGGGCCTCGGCATGAGACGAATTAGATTGGTCGGCTGGTAATTCCTGGCCACTAACACGGTTTATCCCCAATCCGGGATGCGGCCAAATCCTGACGAGGCGTGCCGCTCGTCCATCAGCGTTCGGGAAAACCCGCCCCAATATCCTTCCGGATTAAGGAATCTCTGCAATTAGCGTTCCACCTTGCGCCCTGTGCGGAAGAGGTCTAACTTGCACAAAGGACGGATGGTTCGGAAGCGATCACCAACCTTGCAGTCGGCTGGCTGCCGACGGTTCGGCAGACGAAAGACGACTCGGCACTTGCCGCCCTCCACATTCGAAGCGCCCTAGTTCGGCTTTTGAGCGGAATAATCGGCGCGCGTGATTCCCAACCGCTGCATTTTCGACTGCAGGGTAGAACGCTTCAAGCCGAGGTGCCGGGCGGCCCCTCGAGGTCCTGAGATCATCCCCTTGGTTTCCCGGAGGACACGAACGATGTGTTCCCGTTCCGTGCCTTGCAGCGACTCTTGCGGAGAGTTGGATGTTTCAGCCCGGAATTCAGCCAGGGGTGCTCGCAAAGCCGTTCCGTCCGTGAGAATCACCGAACGTTCCACAAAGTTTTCCAACTCCCGGACATTCCCTGGCCAATGCCAGTTGACAAGGGTGTCCATCGCCTCGCGGGGGATGGTCTCGATGTTACGATCCATGGCAGTCGCAAATTTCTGAACAAAGTAGCGAATCAGCACCGGAATATCTTCGCGCCGCTCGCGCAAGGAAGGCATCCGAATGGGAAATACGTTCAGTCGGTAGAACAGATCGCTGCGAAATTCCTTGTCCAGTATGCTCCTTGCCAAATCCCGATTCGTGGCCGCGATCAGGCGCAGATCTACTTTGATGGTCCGCGTCCCTCCTAGCCGTTCAAACTCATGATCTTGCAAAACGCGGAGCAGCTTGGGTTGCAATTCCAGCGGAATTTCGCCGATCTCGTCCAAAAACAGAGTGCCCTTATCCGCCAATTCGAGGCGCCCAATCTTTTGACTTACGGCCCCGGTAAATGCGCCCTTCTCGTGTCCGAACAGCTCACTTTCAAGCAAGCCAGTAGGAATCGCGGCGCAATTCAAGGTGATAAATCCTCGATCTTTACGCTTGCTGGTACGATGGATGGCGCGCGCAATCAGCCCTTTGCCGGTTCCGGTCTCTCCCAGCAGGAGAACTGTCGCATCACTGGCCGCAACGACTTCCACTCGATCCAGCACTTCTCTGAGGGCGAAGCCCTCCCCGACAATGCCCTCAAAATGAAGCTGGGGAGGAGCTTTCCCTTCCAGGTAGCCCTTCTCCACATCCAGTTGGTTCCTGAGCTGTTTGACCTCGCGGGAGATCCGCGTATTCTCTAAGGCCAGCGCGAGCTGAGTGGCAACCTGGTTCAAAAGAGTTAAGTCGTCGGTGTTAAAGGCATCGGCTCGAGTGCTGCCCAGCACCAGAACTCCCAAAGGATTCCGGTGCCGGATCAAGGGAACGCAGCATAGAGACTTAAGGCCCTCAGCCGTTAAGCTGGCTGCAATCACAGGATCGAATCCTTGCATTTGGTCGGTCGCAAAAATCAGAGACGAGCGTTGCTTTAACGCCTTCCCTCCCGGACCTTTGGCGGTACTGATCTCCCCGCCACTACTTCCACCCTTCGCCAGGGGGAAATCGATTGCCCGCCGGACCAACCGCCCGCTCTGTTCATCGCGCAAGGCGAGAGCTGCATATTCTTGGCGCAGAACGCGTCGTAGGTGCGCGGAGATTTTCGGAAAAGCCTGCCTCAGTTCCACCTTCGCCGACAGCAGGCGGCTAACTTCCCCCATAACCTGCAGCCGCTTTTTTTCCTCCCGCAACTTCTGGGAAACACTACGAAGCGATTCCTCGAGTTTCTTTTGTTCCGTAATCTCAACTGCCACAACACCGATTTGCCTAATCCTGCCGGCAGCATCCTTGATCGGGATGTAGTGTTCAATCCAGTGGCCGGGTCTAGTTCGGTTATGCAGGAGGAAGCTGATTTCGATGTTCAACACGGGTTCTCCGGTAGCCAGGACCCGCTTGAATTGCGCCTCCACCACCTCCGCGAAATCGCCCAGCATCTGGCGAACGCTCTTTCCCAGGTGCTCCTCGACCGGCATTCCGTTCATCGCCGCCAAGGTGTTGTTGATCATGAGATAACGGAAATCGCTGTCCAGAATGCAAAAGCCCACCTTGGCCGTGCCGAAATAAGCAGCCAGTGTTTGTTCCGACTGCATAAGAGCTTCGACGTAGACTGGATTGCCGGAAGAAACTTCGGAAATAGCAGCGACGGATGGGGATAGAGCGCGAAACACATCAGCCAGCACCCGGCTGCGAGGCTCCGGCAGCGCCCGGGAGGGATCGGCATCCGGTTCCGAGCGCGATGCGCTTAACAGGTACAATGCGAACTAACTCCCGACGGCTGCTCCCCCCATAAGAGCATGCGCCTTGATTTCCAAATGGCACAGATTATAACCGCATATCTCTGAGAAATAGTCCTTTTCCGTCGGGAGCTAGGTTTTTGTAACAAAACTTCCTAAGATAATCGGCTCTCTTCACGCTACTCAAAACCTTGTGTTGCCGTCAAAAAGAACCATCTAGAAAGCTATAGTCATTCTTATGGCTCGGGAATACGAAAGCCCGTTGGTTCCTGCTTACCCTTGGGCTTCAATCTCAAGCCAATCTCTTTGAGCAATGCCTTCTCGCCTGATGGCTGAACCTGAAAGTCCACCGCTCCCATCTTTGATCCGATGGCTTGAACTCTCTCATCCGCAGAGGTGGTGATGAAGACGATCGGAATATGACGGCCAGTGGAAGCCAGATGACTCTGCAGCTGAAGGCCGCTCATACCCGGCATCTGCACATCGACAACCAGGCAGGCTGTGAAGGGCACTTGATCGGAGCGAATAAACTGCTCTACCGACGCGAAGACTTCTACATTAAGGCCGGCTGTTCGAAGGATTCTTGTTATCGCCCAACTCAGCAGGTCATCTGCTTCGATGACAACTACATCGGTCTCCCGCAAGCCACCTCCCACATACAGAGTCAAAAGTACATCGGAGTAGCTGCCAAATCTATTGTGCGTTGGTGCAAGGAGTCTTTGCTTTAGTAAAGATCAGCTTAACGAAACGTTGGCTTGGAACCGGGGATGCCAATCTTCTCGGCCATCCTTACTAACTCAGGCAGTGAATCCGCGCCTAACTTCCTCATGAGCTGGCTGCGGTGCACCTTGACTGTGGCTTCGGTGGCTCCGATCTCGGCAGCGACTTGCTTATTGGGCAGGCCCGAAACCACCAGCGGGAAGACTTGGCGTTCGCGGGGAGTCAACGATTCGAGACGCCCGCGTAGGATCGCAATCTCGGCTTGGCGTAGTCGCCGGGCACGGTCCCGCTCCAACCCCAGTTGAATCGCGTCCAGCAGATCCTGGTCGCGGAAAGGCTTGGGCAGGAAATCGATAGCTCCCGCCTTCATAGCACGCACCGTCATCGGAATATCGCCGTGAGCAGTAATGAAGATGATCGGAATCGGGATGCTGCTCTCACTCAGTTCGCGCTGAAGATCAATTCCGCTTTTCCCGGGCAGCCGGACCTCTAGGACCAGACAGCTCGGCACGTCCGGCCGCATCCCTCGCAGAAACTCAAACGGAGAGCTGAAGCACTCGACATTTAGCCCCACTGAGCGGATTAATGCCCTGAGGGAATTTTGCATCGAAACATCGTCATCCAAGACGAACACAGTCGGCAGCCGCTCCGTCATAACGCGCGGCAACCTCTTACAGACGGCAGTGAGAAACAGCCCCGTATCACAACCCCGGAGTAAACCAAACCACCTCCCATAACCAACGCAAGATACAGGGATAAAGCGGCGCAATCTATTGGGCGTAGGTACAGTTTTATTTACTTCAGTTAAGATGAGACCGGCGAAGGTTTATCGCTTGACGGCAATGGGAATGTCAATTTTCTGAGCCATTCTCACCAACTCCGGCAGCGAGTCCGCTCCCATCTTTCTCATGAGCTGGCTGCGATGTACCTTGACGGTGGCTTCGGTAGCCCCGATTTCAGAAGCGACTTGCTTATTGGGCAGGCCTGAAACTACCAGCGGGAACACTTCGCGCTCGCGGGGTGTCAGCGATTCAAAACGCTCGCGTACCCTGTTGATCTCGACCTCACGCTGTCGCCGCGAGCGATCCCGTTCTAAGGCGATCTGAATCGCATCCAGCAAGTCTTGGTCGCGGAACGGTTTGGTTAGGAACTCCACGGCTCCCGCCTTCATCGCGCGTACTGTCATCTGGATGTCTCCATGAGCGGTGATGAAGATTGTGGGAATCTCCTGCTTCGTCTTTAGTAACTCACGCTGGAAGTCAAGTCCGCTGATTCCTGGCAATCGGATGTCGAGGACGAGGCAGCTGGCGACATCCGGATGGCTGCTGTTCATGAATTCAGTTGCCGATCCAAAAAGTTCTACGTGCAACCCCACAGATTCGACCAGGCGTTGGATGGCGCGACGAACCGATGGGTCGTCATCGACGACGAAAACGATGGCAGCCGGCGCAGTCATGACAAAACCTCGGAAGAAACCGGTAAAGTGAATTGCACGAGCGCACCTCGCGACGCTGGCGCGATCGACAAATGCCCACCATGAGACTCGATGATGGAACGACTGATGGATAGCCCCAATCCGATCCCTTCCGCCTTTGTGGTAAAAAAGGGTTCGAAAATGCGCTCCGCTGCTTCCGGCTTGATTCCTGGTCCAGAATCTTGTACCTGGACCAGGACACCCTCAGGGGTCTTCGCCGACCTGATCAGAAGTTCGCGCGTCCTGTCTGCGGCATGACGCATCGCTTCGGTAGCATTTACCACTAGGTTAATCAGGACTTGTTGCAACTGTACCGGGTCGCCGGGCACATGTGGCAGATCAGCTTTAAGGTCGGTGCGAAAAGAAACACCGTTACGGTTCAACTCGTTGCGCAGGAGAATGCTTACGTCTTGAATGACCCTGTTGATGTCCAGTTCCCTCCTTCTGAAAGCTCCCTTCCTCAACAATCCACGAATCCGGGAAATAATCGCGCTCGCGCGCGCTCCGTCGCTCACAATCTCTGTAACTGCCGCCCGAAATTCATCGAGATTCGGGGAGGCACCTTCCAGACGACGCAAGCAAAAGTTGCCATTGGTGACGACCGCAGTGAGAGGTTGGTTGACCTCGTGAGCAATGGTCGCAACTAGTTCCCCCAGGTCCACCGCGCGCGTGACGCGAGCCAGCTCCGCCTGCGCCTCCAGTAAGGCCTCTTCGGCGCGCTGGCGCTCGAGCATTTCTTTTCTCATCTCTTCATTGGCAGCGGTAATCTGTTGAGTACGTTCGATGACGCGCTGCTCGAGTTCATCGTTCAGTCTCTTGATCTCCGATTTAGCCTGCTTTAGTTCGGAAGTTTCCAACACTTCCCATCCATTATGTCTCCGAGCAATGGCAAAGTGGTGGGTGCGGGTCACGTCCAGAATTTCCGCGGCCGTACTTCCCGCCAGGGGATAAGTGCATAGGGCCGTCATGCGCCAATTACCGATGCAATTGTTCACTTCTTCCTCATAGTCAGAAAACGCGTTCCAATCTCTCCGCTCCAGCCACGCTGTGCCGGCGCTCACCCGCAAGCCAGCATATCCGCGTGCGAGAGCGGAATCGGTTTTCTGAGCCCAGTTCCGAATGGCTTGCTTCAGATCCAGATCATGGCCGGAGTGATAGAACTGGCGGCCCCGAATAATCTCAATGCTGCGGTCCGCCACATAACGCTCGAATCCGGGGACAGCTTTACCGAGGGCATTCCGGGCTTCTTCTTCGGTCAGCGGTTCAGATACCAGCCAGAGACAAGGTTCTCCGGTTTCCAGCCCAGCCTTGAAATAAGGCACGAGGGTATCGAGCAGGTCTTCCTTAGTCTCATAAAACATGAAGAAGTGAGTGCCCCACGGCACGTCGCCAACCACTCCAATACCGGTCTTGCGCAATTGCGGATCAACGCGTTGCGTCGCCATTGCTAATCACCTCATTGATGAAGCATCGTTGGCAGCGACCGGCAAAGTGAATTGGAATACCGCTCCGTGAGATGCCGGCACCTGCGACAAGTGTCCACCATGAGACTCAATGATCGAACGGCTGATCGCCAGCCCCATACCAATCCCTTCCGCCTTCGTGGTAAAGAATGGCTCAAAGATGCGGCGTGCCAGATCCGGAGCGATTTCTGGTCCAGAATCTTGAACCTGCACCAAAACTTCATCTGCGTTTTTTGCCGATCTAAGCACAAGCTTTCGCGGGCGTTCCGTAGAAAGTCGCATGGCTTCAACCGCGTTCATGATCAGGTTAATCAATACCTGTTGTAACTGTACCGGGTCTCCCTGCACGCGCGGCAAGTTAGCGGCAAGCTCCACCCCTAAGTGGATGCGGTTGCGAGTAAGTTCGTTGCGCAGAAGACTGACTACCTCTTGAATGATTTCGTTGATGTCGAGCTCCGCCCTGCGAGCGGCTCCCTTCACCAGCAAGCCTCGGATGCGCGCAACAACCGCGCTCGCGCGGGTCCCGTCGTTCACAATCTCCTTAATCGCCGTCCGCAATTCATCGAGATTCGGGCTGGAACCAATGAGCTGGCGCAGGGAAAAATTCGCGTTGGTTACGATCGCAGTAAGCGGCTGATTCACCTCGTGGGCAATTGCCGCGGCCAGTTCTCCCATCGCCTGGATGCGTGTGACCTGAGCAAGTCTCTGCTGTGTTTCCAGCAAAGCCTCTTCGGCGGATCTTCGGTCCTCGATGTCGGTAGATGTTCCATACCATTTCACAACCTTTCCCTGTTCATCGCGCAGTGGCACCGCACGAAGCAGGAACCATCGGTAGGTTCCGTCCACTCCGCGCAGTCGTGCCTCTTTCTCGAAAGGCTGCCCGGCCGCAAAGGCTGACCTCCACTCCTTCTCGGCACGATCTTCTGGATGAAATGCATTCATCCAGCCCCAGCCCAATCCTTCTTCTACGGAGAGACCCGTGTATTCCCGAAAACGTTGATTCAGAAAATCGGCTGAGCCCTCGGGCAATTTGCTCCACACCAGCGCTGGAAGTGTGTCAATAACAAGCCGCAGCCGGTCTTCGGCTGATTTTCGATCTTCGATATCGGTATTGGTGCCGTACCATCGGATGATGCGCCCTTCAGCGTCCCTCAACGCGACGCCACGCGCCAGGAACCAGCGATATTGTCCGTCGGCCCGGCGATGGCGCTCTTCCTGCTCGTAGGGCGTGCCGGTGGCAACCGACTCGCGCCAGGCTCTTAGTACTCTCTCCCGGTCATCGGGATGAAGCATGCGCTGCCAGCCTTCGCCCCGCAGTTCTTCGAGCGTGAGGCCCACGAAGGACCGCCACTGTGCATTGCAGAAATCGAGTGAACCGTCAGGTGGACCGCTCCAGATCTGCTGCGGGATCGTGTCAATGACAAGCCGAAGACGGTCTTCACTTTTCCGCACGCTCTCTTCGGCCCGCTCTCGCTCGGCAATTTCCTTTCTTAACGCTTGGTTAACGGTTTCAAGCTGGAGGGTTCGCTCGGCAACGCGACGCTCCAAATCTACGTTGACCCGCCGGACTTCAACACCCGCCCCTCTCTCCACCGAAGATGTCACCATGGCGGCCACAAGCACGATCAAGGTCACAATCGCGATTCCATTATTGGCAAGGGGAGAGATGCTCACGGCGTGGGAAAGACCCGGAGGCGGAGCGGGGAAGAAACTTGCGGCAGCCATTCCTGTGTAATGCATCGCGGAGATTGCAGCTCCCATCACCAGGGCGCTGCCAAGCCTTCGTGGGACAGTCCATCGCGTCTCCTCTCGTAGACCGAATGCCAGCAGAAGCGCAATCAATGAAAACAGGATTGCGAGCAAGACAGAAGACGCAACCAGGATTGAAGAGTATCGGATGGCCGCAGGTGATCTCATTGCGGCCATGAGGAGGTAATGCAGGCCGGCCATGCCCGCGCCCATAAACATGCTGCCGGTCAGGGCCTCAACAAGTCCCATTTTCTGACGGCTTGCCACATAAAGGGCGATTGCGGATGCGAGGATGGCCACCAGGAACGCCGCCAGCATTGTCGGCCAGTGATATTCGACCGGCACGGGCAAGCGAAAAGCCAGCATCGCTTTCAGATGCATTTCCCAGATGCCGATACCCATCGCAATGGCGCCGCCGCTCAACCAAGCCAGGCGAATCCGTCCTTTTGCGGCAGCAGCGACGCGTCCCGAAAGGTCGAGCGCGGCATAGGAGGCCGCGATGGCTATTAACACCGAGCGCGCCACTTCGGCGTAGTCGTACGCGCCGCGTATGGTGCTGTTTGCGGAGATTATCACCATCGATCCTCGCCGCTTTTGTTTGCCAGACCCGCTCGAGATTTTTCACCCGGGGACTGAAGTGTCTAACAGTGTGCGCCCGTGCGTCAACACCCATACGAAGGTGCGCGGAAAGATTTAAGATGAAGAAAGAGCACTCTCGAGTGGCAACCACGCCCGCATCAGCGCACCTTGCCCAGCGTATAATCACCGTGTGGCACGTGGTTGGGAAAGCAAGTCGGTTGAATCGCAGCAAGATGATGCCAGGTCCTCAGCAGAGCTCAAGCCTCGCCTGACCCCCAAACAACGAGAAATCGAATCCCGCAAAGAAGGACTGAAGCTCTCCCGCAGCCGGATTCTAGAGCAGATGCACTCGACGGAGAATCCGCGCTACCGGCAGACTCTGGAGCAAGCTTTGGCAGAGCTCGAGGAACAAATCAGCCGGCTGGCCTGACACTGGGTTACGAGCGTTCCCGGGCTTGGTCGGCATGCAATCCTCCTGCCGTATAATGCCCTTATCTCCATGACCGCCTACGTTTACGTTTCTCTCAAAAAAAGCGTCCTTGACCCTCAGGGCAAGACCATCCAGGGTGCGCTCAAGAAGATGGGCTACAAGGGTCTCGAAGAAGTCCGCCAGGGAAAGTATTTCGAGCTTACGCTCGATGGCGGACTAAGCCGCGAGGAAGCGCAGACCGAAGTCGAGCGCATTGCCCGCGAAGTTCTCACCAACCCTGTAATTGAAGAGTTTCGCTGCTCCCTCGCAGACTGATTCCTGGAGTTTCTGGCATGTGTGGCATTGTCGGATATGTCGGCAAGAAGCAAGTCGTTCCGATCATCATCGAGGGCTTGA
Source organism: Acidobacteriaceae bacterium (assembly GCA_030838305.1). Classification (GTDB taxonomy): domain Bacteria; phylum Acidobacteriota; class Terriglobia; order Terriglobales; family Acidobacteriaceae; genus Sulfotelmatobacter. The sequence goes on along the minus strand of JAUTWY010000370.1, from coordinate 11,161 downwards.
GACGGCTCGAGTACCGCGGATATGACTCAGCCGGAATCGCCGTCTCCGGCAACGGAGACAAGTTGCAGATCCGTCGCGCGGAAGGCAAGCTGCGCAACTTGGAAGAAGTCATTCGTCTTAAGCCACTCGACGGCAGCTATGGTATTGGCCACACGCGTTGGGCCACACACGGGCGTCCCACCGAAGAAAACGCGCATCCCCATCGCGACTGCACGGGGAAAATCGTCGTAGTGCACAACGGCATCGTGGAGAATTATCTCAGCCTGAAAAAGAAGCTCATCGAAGAGGGTCACAAGTTTTCGACAGAAACCGATACCGAAGTCATCGCTCATCTCATCGAAAAACACCTCTTCAAAACCGGAAATGGCCTTCATCCCGCACTTGAAGAGGCGGTACGCCGAACCGTGAAAGAACTCAGCGGAGTATTTGCTCTGGCCGTGATTTCAGTCGACGAGCCGAATAAGATCGTGGCCGCCCGCAACGGACCGCCGCTGGTAGTGGGATTGGGCAACGATGAATATTTTGTCGCTTCCGACGTTCCCGCAATTCTCTACCACACGCGCGACATTTTCTTCCTCGCCGATGGCGACCTCGCCGTGGTCACGCCCTCGGGCGTGCAGTTAACCGATTTTGACGGAAAGCCCATTCAGCGCCAGGTGCAGCACGTGACCTGGGATCCGATCATGGCCGAAAAGGGCGGCTTCAAGCATTTCATGCTCAAGGAAATTTACGAGCAGCCGCGCGCCGTCCGCGACACCACATTAGGACGCATTTCGCTCGATACGGGCCACATCTTCCTCGACGAGATGCAAATCAGCGAAGCCGAATTCCGCGCCGCGAAAAAAATTAACATCGTGGCCTGCGGCACCAGTTGGCACGCCGGACAAGCCGGCAAATTCATGATCGAAGGCTTGGCCCGCGTTCCCGTCGAGGTCGACTACGCAAGCGAGTGGCGCTACCGCGACCCGATTGTGAGCCCAGACACGATCACCCTGGTAATTTCGCAATCCGGAGAAACCGCCGACACGATTGCAGCCCAGCGCGAAGCCAAAGCCAAAGGCTCGCATACCCTCGCCATCTGCAACGTGGTCGGCTCCATGATCACCCGCGAAGCGGCCGGGACCATTTACACGCACGCCGGCCCTGAGATTGGCGTTGCTTCGACCAAAGCCTTTACCTGTCAGCTCACTGCTCTTTATCTCTTCGCTCTTTATCTCGCGCAGGTGCGCGGCGCGATGACGCCCGCTCAAACGCGCACCGCCGCCCAGGAACTTACGCTCATCCCCGGCAAGCTTGAAACCATCTTCACCCACGATGAAGAATGCGAAGAACTGGCGAAGCGCTACCAGCGTGCTCATGATTTTCTTTTCCTCGGACGCGGCATTCACTATCCCATCGCCCTCGAAGGCGCGCTCAAGCTCAAAGAGATTTCCTATATTCATGCGGAAGGATATCCGGCGGGCGAGATGAAGCATGGCCCCAACGCCCTCATCGACGAAAACCTGCCCGTGGTCATCGTCGCCACTCGCGACGCAAACAATCCCGGCTCCATGCTTCGCTACGAGAAGACGATGTCCAATCTCAAAGAAGTGAAAGCCCGGAGCGGCGTTGTCATCGCGCTGGCCACCGAGGGCGACGAAGAAATCAAAGAAGCTGCCGACCATGTCCTCTACGTTCCCGCCGCGCCAGAAGAGCTTTCTCCAATCCTGGAAATCGTTCCGTTGCAGTTACTCGCCTATCACATCGCTGTGAGAAGGGGATGCGACGTGGATCAGCCCAGGAATTTGGCCAAGTCAGTCACGGTCGAATAGAACCTTCCCAATCGTAACTTTAGCCTCTTCGCCGTCTCAACTCTCATCTACATTAAGCAGTGACTGCCTTTCAAACTCACGTCGCGCAACTGGTCCGTTCCGTGCCTTTATCGGAACTCACAAAGCACCTGGAGTTCGAGATGCTGGGCATGAGACGCTTTGGATTCGTGGCCGGTCAGTGGCTGTCGTTCAAGCAAATCAAGCCCGACGGAGAGGAACTCACCCGCGCTTACTCCATCGCCTCTCCTCCGGGAGAGGACGCTCGCTTCGCGCTTTGCCTCAACCGTGTACAGGACGGGTTCATGTCGAACTTTCTCTGCGACATGAAAGAAGGCGACGAGATTCGCTGTCAGGGACCGTTTGGCGATTTCATTTTGCACCCGCCCATGCGGGACACGATCTTTATCGCGACCGGCACCGGCATCGCGCCCTTCCGCTCGATGCTTCACTGGCTGCTGGCCGACGAGTCACGCCATCAGGGAAAACGGCTCTGGCTTTTGTTCGGTAACCGGTGCGAAAAAGACATCTACTACCACGACCAGTTCCAGCGCCTCGCCGGTCAGCATTCGAACTTTCATTACTGGCCCACCCTCAGCCGTGGCGCCGCGGAATGGCATGGCCTGCGCGGCTATGTGCAGGAGCACGTCCCGGGAATCGCACAGGGGCGCCCCGACATCGACGCCTACATCTGTGGGCTGGACAAGATGGTGAAAGCAAATCGCGAACTGCTGACATCGATAGGATGGGACCGAAAGTCGATCCGTTATGAGAAATACGATTGAACTAGATTTGGGCGAGCAGGAATATCTGGAACCAACGTTCGCTGCGGTGCCGGCCAAGAGCTAAACCAGCTCGATATCCGTGTGCCGAAAATCATTATCCTTGAAGAGCAGAATCGCTTTCGGCAGCCCTTTCTCGTCCTACAACATCTCCCCATGATCGACGGAGAGGTATGGCTCTTTCATGTGAGCGGCGCACTCCCGCCCGATCTGCAACAGACACTCCGCTAAATTTCCCTGACGTCATTCTTGTTGCATCGCACACGCTCCAGCCGCTCTTGTACCGCCTTGTCCACGGCGGCAGTCATGCTCTCCCCCGTAGCTCGCGCCAATTCCCGCACCCGCCGATGAGTCTCTTCGTTTTTAATGTTCAAGCCCATGGTTCTACCTTCTACTTTCTACACTTCCACCATGCCTTGCAGTCTTCGGCAAACCAATAATAATGTCGCGATCCCTGCACCCCAGACTGCTAATGCAAGCTTCACCGCCCACCCCGGTACCGCTCCCACTCTCCACAACAGGAACGGGAAGAAATTCCATGTTGTGATGTGAACGTAATCCCATGGATCCTGCGTCATGGATTCATTGTTCAATCCCCAAGCATCCATCTTGCCGAGGGCAAAGGCCGCGATGTTCTTGAAGCGCAGCGCAATCACAAACGTGGGATGACCCAGCGTCTCCATCTGATAAATCTCGAGCGGCACCCAAAACGCAAGCGAAGCAAGCTGAATGATCAAACTGGCCACGATCAACGCGATGCCGCAGCGCCAAATCCATTTTTCAAGGGCTGGTAATCCTGGCGGGTTCGGTAAAAGAGGAGCTATAGGGACCTGGCTTGGGAAGGGCACGGCTTCAGCCGTGCCCACACTGACCACTACGGATTCGGGCTTCAGCCCCTGAGGAACGCTGTTCCCAATAGAACGAAGCTGCAGCAATAACGGCACCGCCAGCAACGCCACCAATTCTACTGACGTTGAAACGTAACGATCACCCCAGGCAAAATCGCCGGCCCAGTACGTATAGCGAGCATAAAAGCTGATGTAGCCCAGCAACAGAAGCAACGACGTCAGTCCATAAGCCCGAGCTTCTGACGACAGCCGCTTCCACACTACGAGCAGCAACACAATCGTGAGCAGCAACAAAGGATCGAAAAGAAAAATCGACTTCTCCGGCTTAAACAGTGGTCCCAGGAAGCCTTTATAAAACGGAGTGCTCCACGGAAAATTCGCCGGCAGCGTAGGATCCGCCAACCGCTGTTCCTTAGCAAACAGCGACACATACGTATTGGTAAACGATCCGAAACGGTAGAACTGATAGAGCCGGTCAAGCAGAACAAAGACTGCATACACCGGAACCGCGATTTTCGAGTAAGCCAGCAACCGTTGCCACAGTTCCCTTCCTCGCGCGCCTTCAAACCAGAGCAGCAGAAGAATAAAAAAACCTCCCGCGATGAGGTCGAGGCCGGTCGTTAGCCGGGTCAGCAAGTTCAAGCCGAGCGCAGCGCTTCCCCAAAATAAAGCCCGCCGATTCCCCGTCCGCAACCACTCGCATTGAAAGGAAAATCCAGTCAGGGTCAGAAGCATGATGTAGTTGTTCTCCATCATGTTCTGGGTGTAATGCAGATGCGTGGTGCAGAACATCATTGCGAGCACACCCAGCACAGATTCCTTAACATTGAATCGCAATTGGCGGAGCAGGCGAAAGCTCACCAATGCTGTGAGCACATTCACCAGGATGCTGGTGCTGTAACTCACCACAATGCTCCGCACAGCGGGGTCGTCGCCGTATTCAGAAAAGATGTTGCAGTGCGCGATCCATGTTCCCAGGAGATCGAAAGGGAGCATGAGCAATGACTGCCCAATGCCATACCAGCTATAAAGCCGCCCATCGCGGCCGTGCAGCCCGAACTCGGGATATTCGTTGGGGAACACTTGCGGTTCGGAAGTCCACAGCCAGTGGGTGGTTTGCAGCCGATGCATGGTATCGGCGGTTCCCAGTTCACCGGATTGCACCACGAAAGCAAGCAGACCCGCAGCCAGACACAACCACACGAGCGGATCACTCAACCAACGACGGAAGCGCCAGTTCATTGTTCGGATGGTAATACAGGCGAGCACCCGACATTCGGCTTTCGGTGAACCGCTGGAGTTTCGGAGTAGTGTGTTTTCCGAGGACACCGTTTTTGTTCCGACGCGGTAGACTGTATCGGGAAATTCATGCCCCCTTGTTCATCCTGTGGTAGCAACATAGCCGAAACCGGCCGATTCTGCTCGGCATGCGGAAAGCCCGCAAGCAATATCGCCGACGTCGCCACGCTCGAGGTCGCGACCGCGACTTCGCCTTTGCCACCGCGGCCGGCATCTTCATCCTCCTCATCTCGTCCCTCAAGTTCTGCCGACTATCTGAGCGAAGGACGATTTCTTCCAGGGCGTCTGCTGGCGGGCCGTTACCGCATCATCGCGTTGCTGGGAAAAGGCGGCATGGGCGAGGTTTACCGCGCCGACGATCTCACGCTCGGTCAACCCGTCGCGCTTAAGTTCTTGCCCGACGAGGCCGCGCGCGATCAAGGACTGGTCGACCGTTTTAAGAATGAGGTCAGGATTGCGCGGCGCGTTTCCCATCCCAATGTCTGCCGCGTTTACGACGTCGGCGATATGGAAGGCCACACATTTTTCACCATGGAGTATGTCGACGGGGAAGATCTCGCATCGCTGCTGCGTCGCATCGGACGTCTGCCGGAAGACAAAGCCCTCGATATCGCCCGCCAACTTTGCGCCGGATTGGCCGCCGCTCACACGAAAGGAGTTCTTCATCGCGACCTGAAGCCTGCCAACATCATGCTGGATGGCCGTGGTCAAGTCGTGATTACCGATTTTGGTTTAGCCGGAGTTGCTGACCAGATTCAGGGAGCGGAGGTTCGCAGCGGAACTCCAGCTTACATGGCGCCAGAGCAATTGGCGGGAAAAGAAGTCAGCACGCGTAGTGACATTTATTCCCTGGGTCTGGTGTTGTACGAAGTGTTCACCGGCAAGCGTGCTTTCGCCGAATCTCCGGCGGAGAGGTTGCGCGCTCGGGGTGAGAGGACGCTGAGCCGTCCGTCGTCTGTGGTCAAAGATCTTAATCCAGTGATTGAGCGTGTCATTCTCCGCTGCCTTGAGACCGAGCCATCGGCGCGGCCCGCAACAGTTCTTAGTGTGGCGGCAGCTTTGCCCGGCGGGGATCCGTTGGCGGCCGCTCTGGCAGCGGGTGAAACGCCGTCGCCGCAGATGGTGGCTGCGTCCGGTGAAACAGCTGGCCTTCGTCCGCGCGTCGCTGCGACTTGTCTGGCTTCGGTATTTGCGGCTTTGGGTCTTGTCGTCTTTCTGGGTATTCATTACAGCGGGTTGGAGAAGATGCGGCTGGAACTGACGCCTGAAGTACTGACCCAAAAAGCACGCGAGATCATCGCGCGGCTGGGATATTCGGAGCGTCCAATCGACACTGCTTCCGGCCTTGATTACGACAATGACCTCAAAGACTCCGTCGAGAAAAATGAAAAGCCGCATCCGAACTGGGAGGCGGTGCTGGCAGGCCGGCCTGCGCTGCTTCGCTTCTGGTACCGGCAGAGTCCAGATCATATGATGGCGGAGGGCTTTCAGGATCAGCTGCTTAATCCGGGCATCGTCGGGCGTGACGATCCTCCCACGATTCTTTCCGGCATGATCAATCTCGAACTCGATCCGCAAGGACAACTTACTTTCTTCCAGGCGATCCCGCCGCAAAAAGAAAGTGCGGGCGCACAAGGGCCGGCATTCGATTGGAATGTGCTGTTCGCCGCCGCAGGACTTGATCCAACAAAATTTCAGAAGACGGAACCGCAGTGGAACTCGCTCGCCGCCGCTGACACGCGCATGGCATGGACTGGAACGTGGCCCGGGAACAGCAGGGGGTTGCGCGTCGAGGCAGGTTCGTGGCAGGGCAAGCCGGTTTTCTTTTCGCTCATTGGCGACTGGACCAAGGCGAACCGCATGAAGAATCCCGAGGACTCGGCGGGAAAGCGGGTGGCTCAAATCCTCACCCTGGCATTGATTCTGGCGCTTTTGGTGGGGGCCACTTATCTGGCTCGAAAGAATTTGCGTCAAGGCAGAGGCGACCGGGAGGGCGCTTTCCGATTGGCATCGGTCATGTTCGCGATGGAAATGTTGTTGTGGCTGTGCCGCGGCCATCTCGTCCCCGGTCTCGCAACGCTCGGCTTGTTCGTGATTGCAGTGAGCACCGGATTGTTTGTCTCCGGCACGACTTGGGTTTTGTACCTCGCGCTGGAGCCCTGGGTGCGGCGGCGCTGGCCGCAAGCGATCATTTCCTGGAGCCGCCTGCTGTCGGGTCAATTGCGCGATCCCTTGGTGGGCCGAGATATTTTGTTCGGCATCATGCTAGGAGTGCTCTGGATTCTTATCTTTCAGATCCGCGCCATTCCGATGATGCACAGGGGGGCCGCACCGGGGCTCGCATCCACCGAGTACCTGATCGGAGGGCGCACCGCGCTGGGCATTTGGTTGATGCAGATTCCAGTTTCGATTTTGGGGACTCTGCAATTCTTCTTTCTACTTCTCGGACTGAAAGTAGTGTTGCGCAAAGACTGGCTTGCCGCCATCGCTTTTGTTGCTATCTTCGCCCTTCCCCGGGGACTGACTTCGCCGTATCAGGCGGTGGAGGTTCCGGCGCAAATTCTGGTTTACGCCATCGCTGTGCTCATCGTTTACCGATTTGGCCTGGTTCCCCTGGCTTGCGCCATCTTCACGGTAAACATGATGGCGAACCTCCCGTTCACGGCCGACGTGTCGGACTGGTACATGACTGCATCCGTTCTGGCGCTCGTCAGCGTGGCGGCACTGGCGGGCTGGGGCTTTTACCAGTCGCTCGGAGGAGAGCCGCTGTGGAGACTGGAGATTGAGTAGGGCAAGCACTTCTCAGTTTTCTGTTTTCTGTTTTCTGTTCGCGGCTCTCAGTTCGCGGTTCTCAGTGTTGGTTGCCCAAGTTGCCACGCTCCGGTTTGATCGCGGTGCAGTCGCCATGTGGAATCGAAGTGTTTCGTTCGTGGGTCTCTGCCTTATCGACACAGCGACTGCTCCCCTACGCGGACACGGAGCTCCCAAGCTTAGTCAAGGCCAACGCGGTGGACCAGGTTTTGGAAACGGGGGTCGACGCGAACTGGATCAAAGATGGGATGAACTTTGAGGAATTGCAGAATATTTGACTGTTCTTTGTAGGCTTCCTCGAGCCAGAAAAATGCGCGGTCGTAATCCCCTAGGCCGAGGTAAGCCTTTACGAAAGAGGCTGCGGGAACGTAGCCGGTCTGTTTGCGGCGCTTTAATTCCTCAAGCAGGCGAAGCGCGTCGGGGCGGCGCCCAGCCTGGGCGTACGCGTGGATCAAAAGGCCGATGAGAGCCGGGCTGCGGTCGGAAGCGGAAACACCTTTCTCCAGCACCGGGACCGCTTCTTCGGGATGATGATTGGCGACAAGTGCGAAGCCAAGTATCCAAAGAGCGAATGCGTCGTCTGGCCTCCCCGCCAGCACGGTGTGAAGCTCGTGTACTGCGTCGTCATAACGGCGGGAATAAAACAACATCCAGGCGAGGTCGGAACCTGAGACTGCAAGTGGATCAAGCTCGCGGGCCCGGCGGCATGTGGTTACCGCTTCCTCTGTACGCCCTTGACTTACCAGCCAACCAGCAAACGCTGCATGGGCCTCGGCGTTGTTTGGGCTCAATTCCAGAGCGCGCCGGTACGCAGCTTCGGCTTCCGCCCAGCGCCACTGTTGCTGCGCCAGGTTGCCGAGGAGCACGTGCGCCTCGACCAGATCCGGATCTAACTCCAGGGCTTTTTGGGCGGCTGCGATCGCCCTCGGCCGCTCCTGTTTGGCTACGCCTCCCATAAACACGGTCGCGCGGGCCGAATAGGCGTTTGCCAGCCCCATGTAACTGGGTGCAAAGGTTGGGTCTTGCCTGATTGCTTCGTTGAAATAAGCAATGCTCTGGTCCACGCTGGCTCGAATGGTGCTTTGCGCCAGGGCATATTTGCCCTTCAGATAGTTCTCGTAGACCTCCGGCGCAACAGGACGCACGGCGGCAAGCCGCTGGTGTTCCTCGCCGCTGACCGTGACTTCGACCTTTCGCGCGATCGCCTGTGCCACGTCGCTCTGCAAGGCGAGCACGTCACGCAGGTCGCGGTCATAGGACTCGGACCAGAAGTGCTCGTCGGTCGCGGCGCGGATCAACTGCGCATGAACGCGGATCTGGTTTCCCGCTCGCATTACCGACCCTTCGACCACCGCATCCACGCCGAGGGTCTTGGCAATCTCCGGCACCAAGAGCTGAGTGTCTTTGAAGCGCATTACCGAGGTGCGGGAAATGACGCGCAGATTGCGGATTGCGGCAAGGCGTCCGATGAGTTCTTCGGTCATGCCGTCGGCAAGATAGTCCTGGGCAGGGTCGCCCGAGAGGTTTTTCAGAGGCAAGACCGCCAGTGAGTGAATATTGGCGGCGGCAAATTTTTTCGAAAGTCTCTCGCGCAAATCCGTGGTGGTGAAAGCTAAGAGCGCCAGAACTCCAGCCGCCGATAAGGTGGCCCACACCCACAGCCGGGGGCGCTTGCTTGCAGGTGCTGGTTCGGGCGACTCCAGGCGCTGACGTCCAGTTTTCCACCAGGCATCAATCTCTGCCTTATGCGCATAGACCGAGGCCTGTTTCTTGTGCATGTGCCGGTGCACTGGCATCCCCTCTTGCTCCCAGCGGCGAACGGTACGTTCATCACGCTTCAGATAAGCGGCGATTTCTTTCCAGGAATCCAGACGTTCGGTGCTGGAGGATTCCGGAAGTGTGCTCGGTTGCTGGGTTTTGCTGGCCATGGAAATCCCTGCCGGGCCTGGGGGTGGTGCCGATTGTAGCCCAGAACGGTGGACAATCCCAACCCCTGTTTTTGCGGGGTCGGGCAATGCCGGGCATTCGCAGCCTGTCCGCCTTTGTCTGTTGCAGGCGCGTGCTGGTCGTTCTATGGTCGCCGGCAGACCCGGGGCGTTGCGTTGTGATCCCCCACTTCTGTTTCGCACTAGGGAACGATTTCCCATTCAAGGAGACTACAAAGATGAAGATAGGTCGTTTTACCCTTTCGCTTGCCGTCACCGTGTTACTTGCTGCTTCCCTCAGCGCACAGAACGTGGTGTCGCAATGGGATGCAATTGCCTCGACCGCCATTGTTGCCACCGCCAAGGAAAGTCCCGCCCCTTCGGGAGTATGGTTTGCCTATGTGCATTTAGCTGTTTTCGACGCGGTCAATGCCATTGATCACCGCTTCCAACCGTACCTGTTTACGACCAATCCGCCCGCCGGGGCAAATATGGACGCTGCGGCTATTGCGGCTGCCCATCGGATTCTGGTGAACTACTTCCTCTCGCAGCAAACGACCTTGGACGCAGCGTACGCCGCCTCGGTAGCGGCAATCTCCGACACTCCGGCCAATATTTCGGCCGGCCTCGCGTTGGGGGAAGCTTCGGCACAGGCACTGACCACAGCCCGGGCCAATGATGGCTTGTTGGCCGATGTGTCCTACACCCCGCCGGTAGGTCCAGGTTATTGGCTGCCGACGCCGCCGGCCTTTGGACCTCCCGTAACCCCTTGGCTTGGGCAAATGGTGCCTTTCACGATGTCAGGCCCGGCGCAGTTCTTCCCCAACGAGGGCCCATATGCCCTCGACAGCCCACAGTGGATCAATGACTACAACAAAGTAAAGGCTCTCGGTGCGGTCAACAGTACGATCCGGACGCCGCAGCAAACCGAGATCGGCCTGTTTTGGACAGAGCACACGGGCCAGCAGTACGCGCGTGCCTTTCAGAACCTGGCCACACAGATGGGGCTTGGAACTTTGGACACGGCACGGCTCATGGCCATGCTTTGGGCGGGGTATGCCGATGCGGGCATCGGATGCTGGAATGCGAAGTATACGTTTAGTTTCTGGCGGCCGGTCACTGCAATTCCAGTGGGAGGAGGTAACCCAGCTCTGACGGCTGATCCGAATTGGCTGCCGCTGGGAACTACTCCCAGCCATCCGGAGTATCCGGCCGGGCATGCATGCGTGACTGGCGCGGTCTCGACGGTTCTGTCAGGATACTTCCGAACGACAAAACTAACATTTTCGGTGGATAGCCTGGTCACGAACACGACCCACACTTTCACCAGCACCAAGGACTTGGTGAAGGAAGTTGAGGACGCAAGGGTCTTCGCCGGATTCCATTACCGGCATTCGGTGGTTCAGGGGAAGGTCCTGGGGCACAAAGTGGGACACCACTTGGTGGAGAGGTACTTCGGGCCAGCGCGATAAAAGAAGGATGGGAAGCTTTCGCCCTGGGAGGGTGGGTGTGCCTCGCAGGGGCTAAAGCCCGCATGTTTATGGGCTCCGGAAGGCACGGCTGAAGCCGTGCCCTTCCCGAGCCCGTGCCCTTCCTGAACCATCTAGTTAATATCGAACTGCTCTTGATGCAGCGCCGGATCGCTCTTCACGATGATGGTTCGCTTGGTAAGTTCTTCCATCTCGTTC
>JAUTWY010000260.1 GCA_030838305.1 Acidobacteriaceae bacterium | reverse complement strand
AGCTTGGGACAGTCAAATAGGAGAACGGCGATGCTAATTGCGGGCGACATTGGCGGAACGAAGACTGAGTTGGCAATCTTCTCGAATGAGGGAGGGCCTCACTCGCCACAGGGACAAATCAAGTTCCGTAGCGCGGACTACCCCAGCTTACAAGTGATCGTGAAGGAGTTCTTGACCAAGGTCAACCAACCCGTGGACCGGGCGTGCTTCGCGGTTGCAGGTCCGGTGCTCGATGGGCGTGTAAAGGCTACCAACCTGCCTTGGATGATCGAAGATAAGTCCCTCGCCCGGGAACTGAACCTTAACCTGAAGTCGGTTCGCCTGATCAACGATCTCGAGGCAATCGCCCGCGCAGTCCCGATCCTCAGGCCTAGTGACGTCCACACGATTAACGGTGGCGAGGCTGTTCGCAGGGGGGCCATCGCCGTGATTGCGCCAGGTACCGGCCTGGGCGAGTCCTTCCTTACATGGGATGAATCTCGTTATCAAGCTCACAGCTCTGAAGGTGGGCACGCAGACTTTGCTCCAACTGACGAGAGACAGATCCATCTTCTCGAATACCTCCTCAAGAAGTTCGATCACGTGAGCTTCGAGCACGTATGTTCTGGCATCGGCATTCCGTTCATTTATGAATATCTTCGCGATGTCGAGCGAATACCCGAGAGCCCCGAAGTCACCCAGTTAATTGCTTCTGCGGTCGACCGATCGGTCGTGATTATCAATCAGGCCCTCGGCTCTGCAAATGTGAGCCAGTTGTGCGCGGCAACCATTGACATGTTCATTTCGATTCTCGCCAGCGAGGCATCCAATCTCGCGATTAAGGTATTCGCGACCGGTGGCGTGTACTTGGCAGGCGGAGTCGTCGTACACGTGTTAAACGCTCTTCAGAGGCCGAGCTTTATGCAGTCCTTTAAACGAAAGGGAAGATTTGCTGAACTCATGGCGCGTGTTCCGATTCATGCAGTCGTCAGTCAGGCCGCACTAGCGGGCGCCGCTGTCTACGGCCTAGAAAACTAATATCGTTTGTGAGATCGGCGGCGAGTTTGTATTAGTCCGTTAGAGGATACGAAAAGGATAACTATATGGCAGCAGCGATAGAGACGATCAGCAAGGGACCCAAAATCACACGACATGCGTGGAAGGACCTTGGAACTCACTATAAAAAGGTCAAGGAAGTCCACCTACGCCAGCTCTTCGCAGACGATCCAAAGCGGGGCGTGCGAATGACTGCCGAGGCTCTAGGTCTTTTTCTCGATTATTCGAAGAATCGCATCACGACGGAAACCGTCAACCTGCTGCTGAAACTCGCCGAGGAATCTCGCTTGCGAGAGCGAATTGATGCCATGTTCAGCGGGGAGAAAATCAACATCACCGAAAAACGAGCGGTTTTGCACACCGCACTGCGTGCGCCGCGAGGCGCATCCATCGTAGTGGACGGAGAGAACGTGGTACCCAAGGTGCATGCGGTGCTCGATCGCATGGCCGATTTCGCCAACCGCGTCCGGAGTGGCGAGTGGAAAGGGCATACTGGCAAGCGCATTCGTAACGTAGTGAATGTCGGCATCGGTGGCTCGGACTTGGGCCCGGTCATGGCGTACGAAGCTCTGAGACACTACGCCGATGGAACAATGACATTTCGCTTCGTGTCGAACATCGATGGCACCGATTTTGCGGAGACGGTTCGTGATTTCGATCCTTCCGAGACGCTCTTCATCATCTCTTCGAAAACATTCACAACTTTGGAGACGATGACGAATGCGCAAACCGCTCGTGCCTGGTCGCTCGCCGGCTTGCAGGGCGACGAGAAGTCAGTTGCGAAGCATTTTGTAGCGGTTTCGACGAATACGTCCGAGGTTGCGAAGTTTGGTATCGATACCGCAAACATGTTCGAGTTCTGGGACTGGGTCGGGGGCCGCTATTCAATGTCCTGCGCCATCGGCCTCTCTACGATGGTTGCTATTGGCCCGGACAATTTTTACTCCATGCTGAGCGGTCTCCACCGCATGGACGAGCACTTCCGCACCACCCCCTTCGAAAAGAATCTCCCGGTGCTTATGGGCCTTTTGGGGGTCTGGTACAGCGATTTTTTTGGAGCGCAGACCGTGGCGGTATTGCCCTATGAGCAATATTTGAAAAGGTTCCCAGCTTACCTGCAGCAGTTGACGATGGAGAGCAACGGCAAGCACATGACACTCGACGGGAAGAGAGTGGCGCACGACACGGGCCCAATTTACTGGGGCGAACCGGGAACCAACGGCCAACACTCCTTCTACCAGTTGATTCATCAAGGGACCAGGCTCATCCCGTGCGACTTCATCGCTTTTTCGAAGCCGCTCAATCCACTTGGCCGACACCACGACATGTTAATCGCCAACGTTTGCGCCCAAACCGAGTCACTGGCATTCGGCAAGACTTCTGAACAGGTAACAGCAGAAGGTATTCCCGAGTGGCTCGTTCCCCATCGGGTATTCGAAGGCAATCGTCCATCGAACACGATCTTCGCCGAACGATTGACTCCGGAAGCTCTGGGCAAGCTGGTGGCCCTGTACGAACACTCTGTCTTTACGCAAGGCGTGATCTGGAACATCGATTCCTTCGACCAGTGGGGGGTTGAGCTAGGCAAAGCCCTTGCGCAACGGATCATCCCCGAGATTGAGAGCAAAGGCGAACCGAAGCTCGCGCATGATAGTTCAACCAATAACCTGATCACTTATTACCGGAAATCCAGGGAGATCGCATGACGATTCTCGGCTTCGATAAGCCCCTCTACATTCTGCCGTTTGACCATCGCGGATCGTTCCAGAAGAAGCTCTTCGGATGGGACGGCGCGTTGAGCGCGCAACAGACGGCGGAGATCGCTGCTGCCAAGCGGGTAATCTACGACGCTTTTGTTGCTGCCATTCATGCGGGCGTACCTAAAGACAAGGCCGGAATTCTGGTCGACGAGCAGTTCGGCGGCGCGATTCTCCGTGATGCGGCCGCCGAGGGATACGCAACCTGCTGCCCGACGGAGAGGAGTGGGCAGGATGAGTTTGACTTCGAATACGGCGAAGATTTCGAGAAGCATATTGAAGCGTTTCACCCTGCATTCTGTAAGGTCTTGGTCCGTTACAACCCAGAGGGCGATCAGGCTCTTAACCAGCGGCAGTCAGCCCGGCTGAAGCGGTTGTCGGACTATTTACACAGCAACAGAAGTTGCAGCCGGTTCATGTTCGAACTGCTGGTTCCGGCGGAAAAGGTTCAGCTCGATCGCTTGAAGGGAGATAGGAAGGCCTACGACTTGGAGCTCCGCCCCCGGCTGATGGCTCAGACCATTCAGGAACTCCAGGATGCCGGGGTCGAGCCGGATGTATGGAAGGTCGAAGGGCTCGACCGTCACGAAGACTGCGAACGGGTCGTGGCTGCTGCCCGCCACGGAGGCAGGGACATGGTCGGTTGCATCATTCTCGGTCGCGGCGAGGACGACAGGAAAGTCCGCCAATGGCTCGCGACAGCTGCTGCCGTTCCGGGTTTCATTGGCTTTGCAGTTGGCCGCACTAGCTTCTGGGGCCCACTCGTTGACTGGCGCGCGGGAAAGATAACGCGGGATGCCGCAGTTGCGGAAATCGCGGGCCGATATCGGGAGTTTGTTGAGATTTTCGAAACCTCGGAGAAAGTCGCTGTCGCGTAACGCCGTTGCGTAATAAGAAGGAAGAGATCAGGAGATGGCACGAGACGCCGTGAAACTAGCCCCGTCGATCCTTGCGGCAGACTTCTCCCGGTTGGGCGAACAGGTAGCCGAAGCAGAGCAGGCTGGAGCCGACCGGATACACGTTGACGTAATGGACGGGCATTTTGTGCCCAACCTCTCGATGGGCGCTCCGATCGTGAAGTCACTCAGGCGCGTCACCCGTCTTCCTCTCGAAATACACATGATGATTTCGAACCCGGACTTTTTTCTTGAAGAATTTGTCGAGGCCGGCTCTGATTCGTTTCTTGTCCACTGGGAAGGTAACAATAACTTGCATCGCACAGTTCGGAGGATCAAAGAACTCGGCAAACGCACTGGAGTGGTCATTAATCCGGCCACCCCAGCCGCGGTTCTAGAAGAGA
Source organism: Acidobacteriaceae bacterium (assembly GCA_030838305.1). Lineage (GTDB taxonomy): Bacteria > Acidobacteriota > Terriglobia > Terriglobales > Acidobacteriaceae > Sulfotelmatobacter. Next base: position 3,570 of record JAUTWY010000260.1, on the reverse strand, counting down.
TTCTGCCGGAACTGGATCAGGTGTTGGTCATGACCGTCAATCCAGGTTTCGGACATCAGCACTTCCTCCACAGCATGCTGCCAAAGATCGAACGCGTTCGTCAGATGGTCGAACGCCTTGACGGTCGCTGTGAGGTGGAGGTTGACGGAGGCATTGATGAGAAGACAGCACCGCTGGCCAGCGCAGCGGGCGCCAGCGTGCTTGTCGCTGGCTCGTCGATTTTTACCGATAACAGCGGAGTGGCCACAGCCATGAGCCGTCTGCGAGCCAGCATCGCGTTTCACAAGAGCGTTTTGCTCGCTTGAAAACTTTTTTCACTCAGGAGATAGATATGCAACTTGGCATGATTGGTCTGGGACGGATGGGTGCCAACATGGTGCGGCGGCTCATCAAGAAAGGTCATAACTGCGTAGTGTTCGACAGGTCGCCAAAAACTGTGGACGAATTGGTCAAAGAGAAGGCGGCGGGCGCCGCCTCGCTCAAAGAGCTGGTGGAGAAACTCGCAAAACCGCGAGCTATCTGGCTCATGGTTCCGGCAGCGGTTGTTGACAGCACAATCGCTGATCTTCTGCCTTATCTCGATGCAGGCGACATCCTCATCGACGGCGGAAACTCTTATTACGTGGACGACATCCGGCGGGCAAAGGAACTCACTATTCGAAAGATCCACTATGTGGATGTGGGCACCAGCGGAGGCGTCTGGGGCCTGGAGCGCGGTTATTGCATGATGATTGGCGGCGAGACCGATGTCGTGAAACGGCTCGATCCAATCTTTGCGGCGCTCGCACCCGGAATGGGCGATATTCCTCGCTCCGTTGGCCGGGAGAAGATCGACGGAACCGCTGAACAAGGGTACCTGCACTGCGGCCCAAATGGCGCCGGCCACTTCGTCAAGATGGTCCACAATGGAATGGAGTACGGAATTATGGCGGCATATGCAGAGGGTCTGGCCATACTGCGCTCCGCCAACGTCGGCAAGCAAGCGAACGGAGCAGTAGATGCTGAAACCACGCCGCTCCGTGATCCCGAGCAATATCAGTACGACCTGAATCTGCGGGACATCACGGAAGTCTGGCGTCGAGGAAGCGTGATCGCGTCCTGGTTGCTGGACCTGACGGCCAACGCGCTTCTGCAGGACCCGAGTCTGTCGAAGTTTGCCGGCCATGTCTCTGATTCGGGCGAAGGACGGTGGACAATTAAAGCTGCGATCGACGAAGCGGTACCTGTGCCGGTTCTCACCAGCGCCCTTTACGAGCGATTCAGCTCCCGGGGAGAAGCCGATTTCGCCAACAAACTCTTGTCCGCGATGCGATATCAATTCGGAGGACACATCGAAAAATCCTCCACCAAGTCCAAAGTGGCTTAAGGAGACAACTGTGACGACTTCCCATTCCGATGCGTTGGTTTTCTTCGGCGCAACTGGCGACCTGGCCTACAAAAAGATCTTTCCCGCGTTGCAGGCAATGTTGAAACGGGGTCATCTGAATGTGCCGGTTATCGGCGTTGCCAAAGCTGACTGGACGCTCGACCAATTCCGCACCCGTGCACACGACAGCCTCGAGAAACACGGTGGAGTCGATGCTGCAGCCTTTGAGAAGCTCTCTTCTCTACTTCGCTATGTTGATGGAGACTACGGCAACCCTGCCACCTTTCGCGCGCTTGGTAAGGAACTGAGAGGAGCACAGCGGCCAGCGCATTATCTCGCGATCCCGCCCACCATGTTCGAGCCGGTGCTCGAGCAATTAGAGCATTGCGACTGCACGACAGCGGCGCGGATCATCATCGAGAAGCCATTCGGGCATGACCTGCCGTCGGCGCAGCACCTCAACAGAGTCATTCTCCGAAAGTTCGATGAAAGTGCAATTTTCCGGATCGACCACTATTTGGGCAAGCGTCCGGTGAACAACGTGGTCGCTTTCCGCTTTGCAAATACGTTTATGGAGGCGTTCTGGAATCGCAATTATGTCGAGAGCGTACAAATAACGATGGCAGAAGACTTCGGCGTCCAAGGCCGGGGAGCCTTCTACGATCAAACTGGCACGATTCGCGACGTGATCCAGAACCATCTCTTGCAGATTCTTTGCAATCTGGCCATGGAAGCTCCTGTCAGATTGGACAGTGAATCCATTCGTGACGAGAAAGTTAAAGTCCTGAAGGCGATTCAGGCGCTGGAAGAGACAAATCTTGTTCGCGGGCAGTTTCGCGGTTATCTGCAAGAGAAAGGAGTGGCACAGGAATCGAAGATGGAGACGTTCGCCGCCCTCAGATTGGAAGTCGATTCCTGGCGTTGGCAGGGCGTTCCGTTCTACATCCGGGCAGGGAAATGCCTGCCCGTCACGTGCACGGAAATCGTTTGCCGTCTGCGAAAGCCCCCCACTTTTATCCCTGCAGAGCTGCTCAATTCGAATTATCTCCGGTTCCGAATCAGCCCGGACGTTGCAATCGCCATGGGCATGACGGTCTTGGCCGCAGGTGACAGATTGGCTGGCCAGTCGGCGGAGATGATCGCCAGTCGGCAACCCAATGCGGAGGAGATGGACGCCTACGAGCGGGTGCTGGGAGACGCCATGGCCGGAGACGCTACGCTGTTTGCACGAGAAGATTATGTTGAAGAAGCATGGCGAATCGTTGATCCACTGCTCCAAAAAGCCACGCCTGTCTACCCTTACGAGCCAAACAGCTGGGGACCGAATGAGATGGAGCGAGTCACGCCGCCGGGAGGGTGGCAGAATCCGGTTGTTGCACACGAGAATTCAGCCGTGACTGGCCAGGCTGCGTGAATTTTGGAGCGGAGACGCCAGGATGAAGATTGAAGTTTTTTCCGATGACGAAAGCGCGGCGCGAGCGGCTGCGAAGTTTGTTGCCGCGGAAGCCGCCGCCGCAGTCGCTGCCCGCGGTCTGTTCGTGATGGCCGTTAGTGGCGGTAGAACCCCTTGGATCATGCTACGTGCGTTGGGCAATGAAAAAGTCCAGTGGGAACGCATCCATATAGTGCAGGTGGACGAACGCATCGCCCCAGCAGCAAACCCAGATAGAAATCTGATGCATCTTCGAGAAAGTCTGCTTGACCACTCGCCAATTCGTCCGGAGCAGATCCATGCCATGCCTGTGGAATCTCCCGATCTCGAAGGCGCCGCCAGGCAGTATGCCTCGCAGTTGGGCGAGATCGCCGGCTCGCCGCCAATGCTGGATCTGGTCCATCTGGGCCTCGGGCCAGACGGACATACCGCGTCTTTGGTGCCTGGGGAACCGGTTCTTAATGTTACCGGCGTTGATGTGGCTGTGACCGGTGTCTATCAGGGAAGGCGGCGAATGACATTGACGTATCCGATCATCAATCGTGCTCGGCGCATCCTGTGGCTGGTGACCGGCAATGAGAAAGTTGGCGCGCTACTCCGCATGCGCAAAGGCGATCCCTCAATTCCGGCGGGACGGATTTGCCAGGATCGGGCTGTGATTTTCGCTGATCGGGCAGCAGCAGGTGATCTGGCGGCGTAGCCGGCAATCGGGCGAAAGAATAGGGCATCGCCAGCAAGGCCGTCGTCAACCCCGATTGGCATCTGACGAACT
>JAUTWY010000295.1 GCA_030838305.1 Acidobacteriaceae bacterium | reverse complement strand
CGGTCAAAGCGCTGTTCCTGATGCATGAACGCATTGGGATTTTCTTTGTACTCCTCGCGCACTCCCGGATGTTGCGCCAGAAACTGCTGCAAGTCAGGATGGTTCTCCACAAACTGCCTGTTGTTCACCAGCGACGGATCGCGGCGCAACTGCTCGGCAATCTCGGGATGCGAATCCATGAACCGGTCCATGTTCGCCAGCTCTCCACGCGTCACATCGCGATCCCGGGCCTGATCCTCGCGCCGGTCAAAGCGCTGTTCCTGATGCATGAACGCATTGGGATTTTCTTTGTACTCCTCGCGCACTCCCGGATGTTGCGCCAGAAACTGCTGCAAGTCAGGATGGTTCTCCACAAACTGCTTGTTGTTCACCAGCGACGGATCACGACGCAATTGCTCAGCAATCTCGGGATGCGAATCCATGAACCGGTCCATGTTCGCCAGCTCTCCACGCGTCACATCGCGATCCCGGGCCTGATCCTCGCGCCGGTCAAAGCGCTGTTCCTGACGCATGAATCCGTTCGGATTCTGGCTCAGCTCTTCGCGAACTTCCGGATGTTGTTGCAGGAAGTGCTGCAAGTCACCGTGTCTTTCAACAAATTCCTGATTGTTGACAAGAGACGGATCCTTGCGAAGTTGTTCGGCCACTTCGGGGTGAGTGTCCAGAAAATTGTCGAAGCCCGCAAGTTGTCGCCGGGTCGCGTTTTCGTCCCGATCCTGTGCAAGCGGCGCCATAGTCTGCGCTTGCGATAGCGCTGTAGTTGGCGCAAGCACGCAGACGAAACCTCCACACATCAGCAAAATGAACCCGCAATGGGCAAGATAATTCCTGGGTTCCATGAGTTATATACCTCCTGCATTGACGAATGTGGTCCTGGATCGGCCACGGTGGAGAAGGTGCAAGGTTGGGGCCATGATCACGAAACAGCACTATCTCTTTGGAGGTTAATGTCTTGCGTGGAGCGGAGAAAAAAGATTGCAACACTTGTAGGGAATGCAAATTCGACACGAAGCGGGAAAATCGCTATACGGGCGAAACCTGAGGTGGAACACGAGCGCGCAAACACTTTCACCCTTCGCAAAGAGAAAGCGAAGGGTGGAAGCAGACATGAGTCTCGCCGCGTCGGACCGCGAGACCATTTCGAGTCTAGGCTTTCGCGTCCCGCCGAATCAATGCGTGATCAACAAAGAAGCCAAGTCCTATGGCCAGAGGAATCGCGCCAAACGCGGCCGCGATCATCGCGTCAGGGTCAGCGCGTCCGATCAGGGTGAAAGTCACAATGTAGCCCAGCGCGCCCGCCACCAGCAAAATTCCCGATCTCCGGGAACGTGCCGCCTCCGAGAGCTCGGGCTGCATCGGCACTTCGACGCCTCGGGCAAGTGCCGCCAGCCGCTCCTCGCTGCGCAGCTTTCGCACACGAAAGAATGTGTACATCGCCGCCATCGGAATCCCAAGCGCCATAATTACCGCCGCCAGCCCGACAAAGTTGCTATCCATCGCCCCTCCTGATTCTGCCGCCCAGTCTTGGTCGCAGCGACCACTCCTCATCAGTTACGTAGGCCCACGGAAGAAAGTTCCACGGAATCTTCCACGTCCTGCATCAATGTTTTGCAGGGTTGTCGTGGCCGGACTACGCGCGGGCAGAACGGAAGATAGATTCACTTCATACCAAATGTGATTGCGCGTCCGGATAAAACTTCGCGATCATCCGTCCGGTCATCAGTCCGCCTTCATACTCTGGAATGATGACTTCATCCGCGCCCGAATTGCGCATGGCCTGCGCGTAGCGTGACTGCCCGGCCCGTGTGATGATGCGCGCCCTCGGGTTCAGCGCCTTAGCGGTCACGGTAATGTAAAGATTGTCCGCGTCATTGTCGATCACGATACACACTCCGCGCGCCCGCTCAATCCCCGCCGATTGCAGCACGTCGTGCCGCTTGGCGTCGCCCTGGATGCTGAGCACTTTTTCCTTCAACAGCTCGCGGCACAATCCCTCGTTGGTCTCAATCAACACAAAAGGAATCTTAAGCCGGTTCAGTTGGTCCACCACCGTCCGCCCCACCTGCCCGTAGCCGCAAATGATGAAATGATCGCGCAATTTCTCGATGCTGACGTCGTTCACCATGGTTCTCCAGGCCTCCACTCCTTGCCGCTTGAAAATCGTGACCGCCACGCGTTCCGCCACCCAAATCTGAAATCCGAACACTCCCGCATACACAAAGATGGAAAACAGCTTGGTCGCATTGCGGACTCGCTTTGCATCAATCGCATGCGGCTGGATCATCCAGAACAGTGCATCCTGCCAGCTAAGCCCTTCCAGCCGCCGGTACGCCAGCACGCACATGAGGCTGAAGCCGGCAAACATCACCAGCGGCAGCCACAACCGGCGCAGGAACAGGAGCAGGATTCGGAACATGAGGCAGAGATACTACAGCAAGATGGCGGGCGGAACAACGGGAATGCAGATTCGCAAAACCGCTGGCCCGAATCGCTTTCTTGAATCGCCCGCATGGGGCGGGCGCCCTCGCCCGCGAAATGCTTGCCGTACAATCAGGTCTCTGGATTTACCCACGCCCGTTCAGCGAATCAATTGCCGCAGCTCCCGCCGCAGAATCTTGCCCGAAGCCGTCTTGGGGACGACCTCCACAAAGTGCACTTCGCGCGGTTGCTTATAGCGTGTCAGCCGCTCGGCGACAAACGCGCACAACTCCTCTTCCATTTTCTTGCACGTAGTAAACCCATCGCGCAACGCGATGAATGCCACCGGAATCTCGCCCGCCGCTTCATCCGGACGCCCCACCACTCCACACTCCCGTACCGCCGGATGTTCCAGCAGCACCGCCTCCACTTCCGCCGGAGCCACTGGAAATCCTTTGTACTTGATCATTTCCTTGCGGCGGTCCACGACGCGATAAAACCCTTCGCCGTCCCGTGTGACAATGTCGCCCGACCAATACCACCCGTCGCGCAACGCGGCCGCGGTCGCGTCCGGCTCTTTCCAATACCCTTGCATGAACTGCGGACCCCGCATCACCAGCTCCCCCGGCTCACCCTCCGGAACTTCCGCCGCGTCCTCCGCCGAAGCCGCAAGCTCCTCCCCAATCACCCGGCACTCGGTTTGCACCAACGGATGCCCGATCGAATCCGGCCGGTAAAGCTCCGGCTCCAGATAACCCACATGCGTCACTGGCGACGCCTCCGTCATGCCATAGCCTTGACGCACGAGGATACCCGTCAACGTCGTGAATCTTCGCGGCAGATCGGGAGCGAGGGGTGCCGCCCCGGACTTTACCCACCTCACCGAATGGTTCTTGGGAAACGCACCCGCCTCCGCCGCCAAACAGAGCGCATTCATCGCCGGCGGTACCAGCGGCATCATAGTGATCGCCTCTTGGGTGATTAGCGACGCTAGTTGAGGAACGTTGAAGCGGCACATCAACACCAGTGTTGCGCCCATCATCAGTGCCGGATTGAGCATCACGTTCAGCCCGTAGATGTGATACAGGGGCAGAAAACAAAGAATATTGTCAGCCACGTCCAGCGTGACCGCGTACGGCCCCAGCAATTGATAA
>JAUTWY010000140.1 GCA_030838305.1 Acidobacteriaceae bacterium | reverse complement strand
GGTCTGCGCCTTGTAGCGATTGAAAGCCTCGCTCCACTTATCAGTTGGCACGGTGTATTCGTTGCCGTTGTAATAGAAGACCGAAATCGTGCCATCTTCCTGCGGACCTTCGATCTTTCCCTGCGCGACGCGCAATTGCTGCGCGATTCCCTTCTTCACCAACTCCTGCTTGGCCATGAATTCGGGGTTGCCACCGAGCAGAATATCGGTGCCGCGGCCGGCCATGTTGGTGGCGATGGTGACCATGCCCTTGCGGCCGGCCTGCGCTACGTATTCAGCCTCGCGCTCGTGGAACTTAGCGTTGAGGACAACGTGCTGCTTCAAGCCTTTTTTCTTCAGCAACTCGGAAAGGCGCTCGGACTTTTCGATCGACGTAGTGCCCACCAAAACCGGCTGTCCGCTTTCGTGCAACTTCTGAATTTCGTCGGCGACCGCGAAATATTTTTCCTTTTCCGTACGAAAGACGACGTCAGGATTCTCCAGCCGCAGCATCTGCTTGTTGGTGGGAATGACCACCACTTCCAGCCTGTAGATCTTGTCGAACTCCGCGGCTTCGGTTTCCGCGGTACCGGTCATGCCGGAGAGCTTCTTGAACATGCGGAAATAATTCTGGAAGGTAATGGTGGCAAGAGTCTGGTTCTCGCGCTCGATCTTCACGCCCTCTTTGGCTTCGATCGCCTGGTGCAGGCCATCGGACCAGCGGCGGCCCGGCATCATGCGGCCAGTGAATTCGTCGACGATGATGACTTCGCCGTCTTTAATCACGTACTCGACATCGCGGCGATAGAGCGCGTGAGCCTTGATCGCGGTCTCCACGTGATGCTTGAGCGGCCAGTTCTCCGGATCGGCGATGTTGCCGATGCCAAGCAGGCCCTCGACCTTCGTCCAGCCTTCGTCGGTCACGGTGATGTTGCGATGCTTCTCGTCGACCACAAAGTCGCCGGTGAGTTGCGCGGGTTCACCGGTGGCGACCTCAAGCTCCTCGCCCTTTTCGAGCTTGGGAATGATTCGGTTGACACGATAGTACTTGTCTGTCGATTCCTCGCTCGCGCCCGAAATGATGAGAGGCGTACGCGCTTCGTCGATCAGAATCGAGTCAACTTCATCGACAATGGCAAAATTGTGGCCGCGCTGCACACAATCTCTCAAATCGAACTTCATGTTGTCGCGCAGGTAGTCGAAGCCGAACTCGTTGTTGGTGCCGTAGGTCACGTCGGCGGCGTAGGCGGCGCGGCGCTCTTCGTCATCGAGATCATGGACAATCACACCGACGGTGAGGCCAAGAAAACGGTAGAGCTTGCCCATCCATTCGGAATCGCGCTTGGCTAAGTAGTCATTGACTGTGACCACGTGCACGCCGCGTCCGCTGAGCGCATTGAGATAAACGGGAAGAGTGGCGACCAGGGTTTTGCCTTCGCCGGTCTTCATTTCCGAGATCATCCCCTGGTGCTGCACCATGCCGCCGATTAGCTGTACATCGAAGTGGCGCATGTTGAGCACACGCCGTCCCGCCTCGCGCACCACGGCGAAAGCTTCCTCGAGGATTTCGTCCAGGACTTCCTGTAGAGCTTCATATTGTTGCTTCTCGAACTGCTTCGCGCGGTCAGGATGGTCTTCAGGTTCGGTCTCGGTCTCGGCCTCGGCTTCGGATCCGGGTGCCGCACCGCTGGTGAGACGACTGAGCCGTTCCTGAATCCGTTTGCGGAATTCGTCCGTCTTGGCGCGCAGTTCATCGTCGGTGAGCTTCTGCATCTGCGGCTCGAGGACACTAATGGCCTCGACCCGCGGCATCAAGCTCTTGATGACCCGCTCGTTCTTGGTCCCAAAGACCTTGCCTATTAGAGTGTTAATCAAACCGTGAAATCCTTCGGAGGGCGGGAACTGCCCCAGCGTATCTCTTTTAGCCTAGCATATTTAGATGCAAGAACCGTCCATGGGTGTGCGGCTGGATTTTGCCTGTCGATTATAATTGCGGCATTCCCGACTGGCACGCCGGAGGCGCACATGAATCCACGTCTGTCCTGCTGTTTATTTCTTGCTCTGCTAATTGTTCCTACGCTGAATGCAAAGGACAAGAAGAAACCATCCCTGCCAGAGTTGGTTTTGAGCGCGCGGACAGTACTGGTTGTCATACGTCCTGATGCCGGGGAACCGCTGGACCACCCTGGCGCAAATGCGACCGCACGCGAGAATGTGGAGAAGGCGCTGATGGAATGGGGCAGGCTGGGGCCGATGATGGATGGACAAGAGACGGACCTGGTGATTGCCGTTCGTGTCGGCACTGGCCGGGCTGTCACTCCCACTGTGAAGGGAGGGCCCATCGACACGCGACCCACAGTCGGGCAGTCAACCGACACCAGCATCCGGATCGGGGCGCAGCAGGGGTATCCCCCACCACTGTCCGGGCCAGGCACGTCGGGGCCGCAAAATAACGCGCCCCACATCAGCAATGAAGTGGGTCCGTCGCAGGATTCTTTCGAGGTCTATCTGGGCAAGACCCAGTATCCCCTTGATTCGCCGCCAATATGGCGCTACATCGCTAAGGACTGCCTGCGAGCACCGACGGTATCGGCGGTAGAGCAATTTCGCAAGGCCGTCGCGGAATCCGAGCAACCGCAGCAGAAGAAACCTTGAGAACGGAATCCCCGAACGTTGGATCGTGCCCCCTGAGCTCGGGCGCAACCAGAGCAAACCCGGCGGCATGAGCTTGCTTTCGTGTATATTCCCCTCGACCCATGCCCACCTTCTACGACCGTTTTGTCGAATGCGCGGAGCGCTGGCCGAATAACGTTGCACTCGAACTCCAGCGTCAGGATCACATTGAGAGTTGCACGTATGCCGAACTCCACCGCATGGCCGAATCGGTCGGTCGATGGATCACCGAAGACGGCTTCGCTCACGGATCGCGGTTGGCTATCTTGGCCGACAACCATCCACGCTGGGTCGCGGCTTATCTGGGGGTGATTGCGGCGGGTTGTACCGTCGTCCCCTTCGATACTGCACTACACGCCGATCAACTGACCAAACTGTTGAAAGACAGCGGGACGTCGGCTCTTTTCTGCGACGCCAAGCATGCGCAAGTGTCGGAGCAAGCGGTTACGGACCTGAAGATCGGGCTCGTGCTGATGGACCCTGACCGCATGACGAATGCGCAGTCCACCCAAAAGCATTGGCTGGGAACTCTGCCGGCCATTTTCGAAAGCGGCCCAGGCGATTTCCGGCCTGCATCCTCTACCCCGGACGACATCGCTTCCCTGCTCTACACCTCGGGCACCACCGCCGATCCCAAAGGTGTGATGCTCACCCATGCCAACTTTCTTGGGGAGGTAGAAGCCGTATTTAACTGGATCGACCTCGGTCCCACGGACGCGCTGTTAGGGGTCTTGCCGATGTTTCACGTGCTGGCGCAGATGGCCAATCTGCTACTCCCGCTGGTAAAAGGATCGCGCGTCGTGTATCTGGAAACACTGAACACTACGGAACTCTTGCGCGCTCTGCGCGAGCGGAATATCACAGCCTTCGCCGTAGTCCCGCAATTTTATTATTTGATCCATGAGCGCATATTCCAGGAAATCGCCAAGCGAGGTGCGCTCCCGCAGAAAATATTCAAGAGCCTCATGTCGCTGAACCGCGGGTTGCGCAAGGTGAGAATCAATGCAGGTCCAATTCTGTTCGGCAAGGTCCACGAAACTCTAGGCAAGAAGATGCGCTATCTGGCTACGGGCGGCTCTCGCTTCGACCCGCAGATTGGCCGCGATTTTCATGACCTGGGCATTGATGTTCTGCAGGCCTACGGACTGACCGAAACCACCGCGGCAGTATTCGCAAATTCGCCCACAAACAACGTTATCGGATCAGTGGGCAAAGCCATGAAAGGAGTCGAGGGCAAGATTGTCGATGCGCAACCCCAGGAGGATGGTGGCCCTGCCACGGGCGAAGTCGCATTGCGTGGCGCGGTCGTGATGAAGGGATATTGGAACCGGCCGGATGCGACCGCGGCGGTGCTGCGCGACGGATGGTTCTGCACCGGCGATCTCGGCTACTTTGACACCGACGGCAACTTATTCCTCACCGGCCGCAAGAAAGAAGTGATCGTGCTCAGCAATGGGAAGAATATCTACCCGGAAGAGGTGGAGGCGCACTACCTGAAATCTCCCTACATCAAGGAACTGGCGGTGATGGGACTGGAGGGCAAGCCGGGAGAAGGCGGTGACCGGCTGCACGCCGTAATCGTGCCCAACTTCGATGCGCTACGCCAGAAGAAAATTGTGAATGCCAAGGAAGTGATCCGCTTCGACATTGAAGGCCTGTCGCAGCAGATCGCTTCCACCAAACGCATCGGCAGCTATGAAATCTGGCAGGAGGATTTGCCGCGCACCAGCACGCGCAAGATCAAGCGCTTCGAACTGGAAAAGCGGGTGAAAGCAAACCAGGCTCGAAAGCTTACGGATGATTCCGACTTACCTGCCGAACAGCCACTGACGCCGGACGAAACAGCATGGCTCGATCAGCCCGACGTACAGCGAGCACTGAAGATTATTCGCGAAGCGTCACGCACGGCGCCTCCCACCGTGCGGCCCACGCACAATCTTGAACTCGATCTCGGGCTCGACTCCATGCAGCGCGTCGAGTTACTCAGCCAGATGGAGGAACAACTGGGCGGGAACGTCGAAGAATCGCAACTGGCCGAGATTTACACGGTACGCGACCTAGCGGACGCCGTTCTGCAAAGCGCGGCGAGCGGCGCGGGCGGCCCAGGAACGCGCACAGCATTCGCCGGATGGAAGGCGATTCTGGCTGAAGATCCCGAAGCCTCCAGTGTGCTCCCGTTGGCACGGCCGCACCCCGTCAGCAATGCTTTCTGGTATATGGTTTCGCGGCTAATTCAAGTCGTCGCGCGCGACCGCTTTCGTCTGCACGTGAGCGGCATTGAGAAGCTGCCGAAGAACGGCCCGTATATTCTTTCGTCCAATCATCAAAGTTATCTCGATCCGCTGATCCTGGCGAGCGTGATGCCGAAGCCTGTGTTCGACAAACTCTTCGCTGTGGGTACGAGTGAAATCTTCGGCAAAGGATTCATGCTGCGGCTGGCAGCTTCGCTGCGGATTGTAGTCGTCGATCCTGACGCGAATCTGATTCCTGCCATGCGCGCCGGCGCTTTCGGACTGCGGCAAGGACGCGCGCTCATCCTTTATCCCGAAGGCGAGCGCTCGATTGATGGCACGCCCAGAACTTTCAAGAAGGGCGCGGCCATCCTGTCGATTCACATGCAGGCGCCGATTGTGCCGGTGGCGATCGAAGGATTGTACAAAGCATGGCCCAGGAATAAGCCGTTTCAGGGATTCACTCCGCTGAAGATGCAACTTGGCGACCCGATCGTTCCGCCGCCGGAGAGCGGCGCGGCGGAAGAGGCTTATGAGAAACTGACTGCGGAACTGAAATCCCGAGTCGTAAAAATGTGGGAAGCACTCCGCCAGCAGGGTTCAGGGGCGCAGTCAGACCACTAAGGACGTCCGCTCTATGCTCCCGCTCCCGTTGCTTCTCCGCCGAAAGCCTTGGTAAACGAATCCAGAACAAGCGAGTCGGAGCGGCTGGCAAACCGGCGCGCCACTTCTTTTCCGGCCTGAGAGGGTGCCAGCTTGGTGCCGCTGTTGCCACTGATGAGAGATTCGTACTCCTCCGCCAGCATCAGAATCTGAACTTCGAAGGAAGCGTCACTCACGCCGATGCCATCGCCATCCAGACGCAATTGCCGCTCACACAAGAAAATTGGAATGGCGCGGCGGAGAGATCCGCCCATGCCGCTTGCCTTGGAAGTCACCTTCGTAGATCCCGGTCGCGCCTGTCGCAGGTCTTCATGGGTTCCCTGCGCTGCTTTGGAAATCACGTCGATGCTCACGCCCAGTTCTTTAAGGTTGAACAGCAAGGCAGCAGTACGAATGTCTTCCACGCTGCCGGGGTCGAGGCCGAGCGTTTCCGCAACTCTGGTGGCGCACATGGCGATGCGGTAAGCATGGGCGTCGCTGTATTTCTGATTGGCAAGAAAGTTCTGCAGAATGGACAGCATGCCATCGTAACCATCTTCCATCTCGCGCAATGTTTTTTGATTTCGCTCGTAGAGTGTACCCGTTACATAGCCTGCGACCATCAGCACTCCACCCCAAAGGGCGAGGTCAAACCAGCGGGCGTCAAAAGGCAACTCGACCTTGCGATTAAATGTGGTTGGATTCGTAAAGACCAACAACACTACCAGGACTACGCTGGCCAAGGCGGTGAGCGTCGCGTGCTTGCGGCCGAAGTGGCAGGCAGAATACAAGATCGGCAGAAAATAGAAGACCAGAGCCATGCGCTGCGAAGCGACTAGAAAATTCAACATCGCAGCGATCAGAACCAGAAACAAGAGCAGCCAGAGTTCCGGATTAATCTTTCGCAAACAACCCTCCGCTGGGGAAACAGAGGCAGTTTGATCTTCCGCTCTGACGGACAACCAATGTGTTCCGGCCTACTTTCCCGTAATACATTTCTAGTCTTTGGGACCGGAAATCGAAAATTACGGAGGTAATTACAGAGAGCACCAGGGACGGCTATTTTGCTCGAGGATGCGTCTGGTCATAAACCTGCAACACGTGCTTCATCGAAAGCTGCGTATAGCGTTGCGTAGTCGCCAGGCGTTCGTGGCCGAGTAATTCCTGAATGGCGCGCAGGTCAGCGCCTTCTTCCAGCATGTGCGTACCGAAGGCGTGGCGCAAAGTGTGCGGGTGCACATCGGGGGAAAGACCTTTCGCGACTGCAATTTTCTTGATGATGCGGCCGACGCTGCGCGTGGTGAGCCGTCCACCGCGCCGGTTGATGAGCAACGCGGCGGAGTGCTTATGGCTTGTTTCAAGAACTTTGTGCCGTTCCGGCAGATACGTCGCGAGAGCGGCCTTCACCGAATCGCCGAAAGGAACGTAGCGTTCTTTTTTCCCCTTGCCGCGGATGAGAATCGCTTCGGCACTCAAGCGAATGTCGTCCACGTTGATTCCGGTCAGTTCCGAATTACGGATGCCGCAGCCATAAAGCAGTTCCAGCATAAGGCGGTCGCGTTCTGGAAAGGCAGCCACCTGTGGCATCTCCCCATCGATGACTGAGTTCATTTCTTCAATCGTGGGCACCCGCGGAAGTTTCTTGGGAAGTCTTGGCGTGGAAACCAACTTTGCTGGATTCTGCTCCACCACGCCTTCCCGCGCCAGCCAGCGATAGAGGGACCGTACGGCAGCCAAGGCGCGGGCTACGGAAGTCTTGCTCAAGCCATTGCCGTACAGTTGCGATAGGAAACCACGCACGGCGATATGGTCAATCTGTTTCCATCCGCGCGACCCACAGTAGGCGGCGAACAGCGACAAATCAAGGCGGTAAGCCTTGATCGTATGCGGCGAAGCGTTGCGCTCAAGAAGGTGAAGCAGGAAGTCGGCAACCGCTTTCGCGACCGTCGTGTGTGTCTCCCTCGCGACTCTCATCGTGCCTTCGCTCTGGGATGGTGTTTCTGATAAACCGTCTTAAGCCGGTCGAGTGCCAAATGTGTGTACACCTGTGTTGTCGAGATATCCGCATGCCCCAAAATCGTCTGAACCGTGCGCAGATCCGCGCCATTCTCAACCATATGCGTTGCGCAAGAGTGACGTAGCATGTGTGGAGAAGCAGCTCGCCCGGAACTGGCGGAAGCAGCGCGCACCATCTGCCAAATACGCTGGCGAGTCAGTTTGCGTCCGCCGCGAGCGATGAACAGCAGCGGTGAATTCCTGTCCGGCGCCGCGGAGTGTGCCGGAGCTCCGCTACTCTTCCCTGCTGCCAGCGCCGGTCGGGACTCTACCAGATACTCTCGGAGCGCCTGCTGCGCGGACATTCCCAGCGGTGCAACCCGCTCCTTGTCCCCCTTGCCGCGTACCAGCATGTATCCCACTTCAAGCTTCAGGTCTTCGAGTTTCGCGTTGACGATTTCCGAGACTCGCAGAGCGCCCGCGTAGAAAACTTCTAGCATGGCATGATCGCGCGACGCCAGCGCGGCCGAATACTCTGTACTGCGCTCTCCTCCTCCGTTCCGGCGCGCCGATGGAGCGGCGAGAGTTGTTTCCATTTCGTCGTGCGCCAGTGCCTTCGGAAGCACCTTCCACTGTTTCGGAGATTCGATGTTCAGCGTGGGATCGTGATCGATTTTCCTGTCCAGCAACAGGTAGCGATAGAGATGTCGCAGTGCCGAAAGCTTTCGTCCCACGCTCCGCCCGTCAACTTGATTGGAGAAAAGTTGTTGCAGGAAATCGCGAACCTCGATGCGCCGCGCGGTGAGCAGCAGCCGCTTGCGTTTCTCCAGAAATTCCGAGAACTGGCAGATATCGGTGGTATAGGCACTGATGGAAAGCGGCGCCAATCCCTTTTCGATTCTCAAGTAATCGAGAAAACTGGAGATCACATGCGAATTCGTTTCCGAAGCCATGGCAAGGGGATAAATAAGTATGCGCGTTATCGGACGCTGGTGGAAGTAATGAGAAGGATGCCCGGAAAAGAACCACGTCGAAGAGTCATAGCTTGCTACGTCTGGCCCGCGCCACGCAACAGGTCGACGGCGTACAGCGCGCCTTCTGGCGTTTCTTCATGCTTGAAGTAAGCAAAGACGTTGCGTCCGGCGGCCATGTGCTCCCCAATCCGCGCGACCAT
>JAUTWY010000126.1 GCA_030838305.1 Acidobacteriaceae bacterium | reverse complement strand
GTCCACGCAACTCAAAGACTTTCGTGAAGCTGAACTGTGCTGCTCTCCCCGCTGGATTGCTTGAGAGCGAACTATTTGGCCACGAAAAGGGTGCGTTCACGGGCGCCATCGCGCAACGTATCGGCCGCCTGGAACTTGCAAACCATGGCACATTGTTCTTGGATGAGGTAGGGGAGATTCCAGTTGAGCTCCAACCGAAGCTTCTGCGCGTCCTGCAGGAGCGTGAATTTGAACGCTTAGGAAGCACACGCACCCTGCAAACCGATGTGCGTCTGATTGCGGCAACAAATAGAGACCTTGCGGGGATGGTTGAAAGCCAGAAGTTTCGTTCTGACCTTTTCTTTCGGTTGAACGTATTTCCCATTCAGGCTCCTTCATTACGCGAACGCCCGGAAGATATTCCGCTTCTGGTCCGGCATTTTGTCGAGGAGTTTTCCCGCCGCATGAACCGGCGAATTGAAACCATATCTTCAGAGACCATGAATGTCCTTTGCCAATACGGTTGGCCCGGTAACATTCGAGAATTGCAGAATGTAATCGAGCGCGCGGTCATCCTGTCGTCCGGGCCAAGTTTAAGAGTACCCGTCGCCGACCTGCATTCCCGCACAATACCGGTCAGCGAAGATGCAGGCTCCAAGTCTACGAAACGGAGACCCGTCCGGAGTATTCTCGCTGAAGTTGATCGCAATCAAATTGTCCAGGCCCTCCAGGAAGCGGGCGGCCGTGTTGGCGGGCGAGATGGCGCGGCCACCCGCCTCGGACTCAAACGAACTACGTTCCTCACCCGAATGAAGAAGCTGGGTATCGAGCGCAATCAGGTGTCGGAACGCAAAGTGGACAGCACCGACACCTCCGACATCTCCGACGCCTCGATCGCGCAGGACCCGCCACTGGCCTTAAGTTCCTCTGAATAAAGCCTTTGCATCAGACTCGCACTTGCTCCAGGTTTGGCATGCGCCTTGCCTTTATCCAATGTGTAAAAAGAAAGACACGAGACTAATGCACGGCATGCTGAGACTCGGTCCTTGAACTTTGTTCCCCGGGAAAAGGATGCCAGGCGCAAAGAAAGGAGGAAGTATGAAAAAGCTTCTTGTTGTGGCTGTTCTGGCTATGTCTGTGGCGGTTCCGTCGTTCGGGTCCAACGTTGTCGGCCATTCGGCCAAAGCCGCAGGAAAGGTGACTTATAAAGCAGGAAAGGAAACTGGCAAGGCAGGAAAAGCAGTTGCCAAGTTCCTTTTCTAACGTGAACTGCAAATATCAACATTATTTCAAGGAGAAATAAAATGAACATCAATAAACGTTATATCGCAGTCGGTTTAGTCATTGCTTTTTCCCTATTCTTCGGGCTCGCTGCTCATGCTGACGAGTCTGACGAGGCTACGACATTCAGTTTCAGCCAGCCGATCCAGATTCCAGGTCAGGTACTACCTGCGGGAACCTACCTATTCAAATTGGCCAGCGCGGACGATCTAAATGTTGTGCAGATTTTCAATGCTGACAGAACGATCCTGTATGCCACCGTTGATACGATCCCAACTGAGCGTCCGGAGCCACTCGATGATACGGTGGTCGCATTGGCGGAACAAGGAGCCGGGCAGCCGGATGTCCTGCTGAAGTGGTTCTACCCTGGCCGCGAGACCGGGAATGAATTCCTATATCCCAAGCAGAAAGAGAAAGAACTGGCCCGAGACAAGCAGCTGACTATCGAGTCCAACCACCCGACAGTATCAAACTCTGATGCTACGGGAGCCGGCAACTGAGAATGAGCCTGACATTCGCACGTTAGGGCCTGGGTTCGAGGTTCCGGGCCCGCGCGCGAAAACGCGCTGACAGACGAGGGAAATAAGTATGAAGACTCTTCCCGCGGCACAAACCTTCACGTCATCATTCCCACCAAAGTCGAGGTCATTGAATGATGCTCACAGCCACCTCCACGCGCTCAGGCCCATATTATCGCCTTCGTACTGAGGGGCTTCATACTAAGGTATGATTGCGCCGTCGCGGGTGTAACGATACTTTGCAACTATGGCCACTCAGACAAAGGCAACCCTGGTCGCGATCGTCGACGACGATGAGTCGATGCGCAGTGCGTTGCAGGGCATGCTGAAATCCGTCGGATTGGCATCAGAAGCTTTTGCCTCGGCCGAGGAATTCCTCAAGTCCGGCCAGCAGAAGAAGACCGCATGTCTGATCACAGATATTCGCATGCCCGGCATGTCCGGTCTGGAACTGCAGGCCCGACTGAACGCCGAACGCTGCAAGATTCCAACCATCTTCATCACGGCACACGGCGACACAAAAATGCGGATGCAAGCGCTGAGAGCAGGCGCGGTCGAATTCCTGGCCAAACCGTTTGATGACGAGGTTCTGCTCGAGAGCGTTCGAGCAGCGCTGGAGAATTAATCCAGACAAAAGCGGATGCGCGCCAGGAGGTTCTCTATGGGAGCTTTCCAAAACTTCGGGAGTGGTGATCAAGCGTCTTACCACCGCAGATTTAAGCAGGTGATCGGCATTGCTGGCCGTAAATTGAAACATCTTTTCGGTTTTACCTACACGTCCAGTGCAATTTCACAAACTCCGCAACTTCCGCTCCTCGGAAATCTGCTTCTAGTAGAGCGCCGTCTCCGCTGTTATGAGGCGGATCCACGGATTGACAGGACCACGATATCCGGACAGCTACTGTCGAATCTGGTTCTTGATTCCCCAGTGAATGTGGGATGCGAGTCGTGATGCTGGAAGCACGTTTGGCATGCAGCGTGCTTTCATTGGAGGTGTTCAACAACTTTTCCGAAGTGGATTTGAGAGTATGAAAACGCTGACTGACGACTCCCGCCTCCTCTACGCAGCAATTCAGGCCCGTTGCACTGATGGACCCGCCGAACGTTTTGTGATCTCCTACACTTCCGAGCAGTCATTGCGAGACCTTCTTGCCGCATCGTCCATCGTGGCATCCGGGTGCACTAGCCGTGAGCGCGCTGAGGAGTTATGTCAAGGAGCTTGGCCCCTACCATCGTCCCCCAGCGGCGGAAGCTCTCGCACTTGCCGAAGGTGAGCTTGCTGTGAGCTTGTAACCGATGCAACACGACTTCTGTTTGGATTCGCGGCTGCGGATGGCCGAGTTCACGACCGGCCTTAAGTCCTGCTAGAAGGCCACCCGAGTCCTCCACTGCGCTATCATGTTTGCCTGTCGGAGCGGGTTGCCCTGCCCACCAGAATTGAGGCCAGCGAATGATCCCGGCTGCCGCACCCATAGTCTTCGTCGTCGATGACGATGACTTGGTGCGCGCCTCCATCCAAGGCATGCTGAGGTCGGTCGGCGTACGCTCCGAGGCTTTCGGAACGGCACAAGAATTCCTGCGCAGCAAGCGGCCGGACGGGCCAAGCTGCCTGGTTCTCGACGTAAGACTTCCTGGAGTGAATGGTCTGGACTTTCAACATCAGTTGGTTGACGCAGGCATCCGGATCCCCATTATCTTTATCACCGGCCACGGAGATATTCCAATGACGGTAAGGGCCATGAAGTCCGGGGCGGTCGAGTTCCTGACCAAGCCCTTCCGCGACCAGGACTTGCTGGATGCGATCTACCAGGCTCTGGAGCGTGACGGAGTAATGCGCCAGCAGGAGAGCCAGCGTGGAGAGTTGCGAAAGCGCTACGAGTTGCTGACCCCACGCGAGAGCGAGGTCATGGCCCACGTGGTTTCGGGCCGACTCAATAAGCAAATCGCTTATGAGCTCGGAACCAGTGAAATCACTGTGAAGATTCAACGAGGCCACGTGATGCGAAAGATGCAGGCTGACTCGCTGGCGGAATTAGTCAGAATGGCAGAGAAGCTTGGGCTTCGCCCCGCCGGGAAGTAACGTAAGGCCGCATCCGTTCAGAAGGGACGAACGTCCCCACGAGCTACCACTATGCGCAGGTGATTGCTAGTGATTCCACGATAGTCTTATATTGACTTGAATAACGTTCAATTGATGGGAAATCCGGCTAAAGCGAAATGGATTGCATGGCCGGGGGCCTCCGCTGCCATACGCTATGGATTGGCTCTGGTGTCGGTCGCAGCGGCGGCCGGCTTGACGCGGTTATTTCTACATTTCCATTTGCCGCTGGCGTTTAACGCATTCGCGCTAACGGCAATCGCGGTAACATTTTGGTACGGCGGCACCAAGCCTGGCATTCTCGCAGCCGTGCTCTCAGCCCTTGTCCGCAGCTATATCTTCGATCCTCAAATCAATAGCATTTCTCATGTTCTTTACGACCTGGTGTTCCTGGTCTTCGCGCTGCTAATGACCTCGGTTACGCGAGTCCGAGATGAACTGGAAGTGAGAGTTGCCGAGCGCACGGTGGAACTGACTCGGGCTAATGAGGAGCTGAGCCGTGAGATTGCCGAGCGCAAGCGTGCTGAAGAACAGTTGAGGCGCAGCGAAGCATATTTGGCCGAGGCGCAAAGAATTACGCATACGGGTAGCTGGGTCTGGCAGGTTGCGGGGGGACACGCCTTGCATCTGTCCGAGGAATGGTATCGCATCTATGGCTTCGAGCCAGAACATGCTGCGCCGTCCTGGGAGCAGCGACTGCAGCGCATTCATCCCGAAGATCGAGCGTGGTGGCAAGAAGCGATTAAGCAAGCCATCAGTGCCAGGTCGGATTACGAAGTGGAATTCCGGATCGCGCTTCCGGGGGGCACAGTCAAACACATCCGCACCGTCGGCCATCCCGTTCTGAACGCATCCGGAGATGTACTGCAATTCGTGGGTAGCTCCACCGACATCACGCAACGGAAGCAGGCCGAAGAGGCGCTACGTGAAGCGCAGACGGATCTCGCACGCATCAGTCGGGTGACCACGATGGGAGAACTAGCCGCGTCGCTGGCGCACGAAGTGAATCAGCCTATTGCCGCCGCTGTTACCGACGCGAATACGTGCCTCCGCTGGCTCACGCGTGATCAACCTGATCTGGAAGAAGCCCGCGAGGCGGCATCAAGAGTAGTCAAGGATGCAGCTCGCGCCTCCGACATTATCAATCGTATTCGCTCGCTCTTCAAGAAAGGAACTTCACAACGGGAGTTGGTGGATGTAAACGAACTTATTCGAGGGATGATCGTTCTCTTGCGCAACGAAGCCACCCGATGCTCCATTTCCATCCGCACAGAACTGTTGGAAGACCTTCCACAGGTCATGGGAGACCGCGTGCAATTGCAGCAGGTACTCATGAACCTAATGATCAATGGCATCGAAGCGATGAAAGATGTGGACGGGACGCGCGAACTCGCGGTCAAGACTCAGCATACCGATGACGAGCAAGTGATGGTTTCGGTTAGCGATACCGGTGTCGGACTGCCTCCGCAGGCGGACCTGATCTTTGGCGCCTTCTTTACAACCAAACGGGAAGGTACCGGCATGGGACTTCGGATTGGTCGATCCATCGTGGAATCGCATGGCGGCCGCTTGTGGGCAGCCGACAACCCTCCGCGCGGCGCGACTCTTCAGTTCACTCTACCCCGCAAGGCGGACGCCCAAGAATAGCCCGTCGTACCCTCCCCACCTTGTCTGTATCATCAGCCGGGCCTTGCATGCGCATGCGGCTCTCCTGGGCGTTCCGAACTCTGTGCGTGGTATGAGCACCTGCATACCAAAGTATGATTGTGGGAGCTCTACGACGGTGCTAGTTTTCTAACTATGGCCATCCCAAACAAGATCAAATTAGTGTCGATCGTCGATGACGATGACTTGATGCGC
>JAUTWY010000125.1 GCA_030838305.1 Acidobacteriaceae bacterium | reverse complement strand
ACGTTCAGCCGCGTGCTGACTTCGATCGCTGGATCCAAGAGCAACGCCGACCTGCAGCCGTGAGTAAAGCCGCTTCCCAAGGGCAACGAATATTCGAGACGACTGCCTGCATCAACTGTCATACCGTCGTAGGTACGGTGGCCAATGGCCACTTTGGCCCGGACCTGACACACCTGATGAGCCGAGACACTATTGCAGCAGGTGCGGCGAACAACACGCCAGAAAACCTTCGGCGATGGATTACAAATCCAGACGCCATCAAACCCGGCTCTCTCATGCCAGCAATGCAGTTGAGCGATCAGGACCTGGATGCACTTTCCGCCTACTTGGAAACGCTTCGTTAAATGCTATGAGGAGAACTTCCAATGTCGACTGAGTCCATTGCATGGCCGAGTGCGGGCGCAGGCTCTCGGTCCTTTGTTGAGACGCTCCACGAGTGGGTTACGACGGTCGATCACAAACGGCTGGGCATCCTCTACATCATTTATGCTCTGGTGTTTCTCTTGATCGGCGGGATCGAAGCAGCCATCATCCGCATTCAGCTTATCCGTCCACATAATGACTTTGTTTCGCCCCAGGTTTTCAACCGACTGTTCACCATGCATGGAACCACCATGATTTTCTTCGTGGTCATGCCTGTTCTCTTCGGATTTGCAAACTATCTGATCCCGCTCATGATTGGTGCGCGGGACATGGCTTTTCCGCGTCTGAATGCTTTCAGTTTCTGGATGACCGCTTTTGGCGGCCTGCTTCTCTACTTTAGTCTGCTGGGAGCCAACGGACTTTATGGAGCGGGAAACGCTCCCGACGTCGGGTGGTTCGCCTACGCTCCACTCACGTCGTCGACTTTTTCGTTGGGTCATAGTACGGACTTCTGGACTCTCGCACTGCTCGTCTCTGGTCTTGGCAGCATCGGCACGGCCATCAACATCGTGGCCACAGTTCTCTGCTTGCGTTGCCCGGGCATGACGCTGGCCAAAATGCCGTTGTTCGCGTGGCTCAACCTCGTAATGGCCGGCCTGGTGATCCTCGCCGTCAGTCCGCTCACGGCGGCACAGATCATGCTGCTGGTCGACCGCTACCTTGGCGGACACTTCTTCGACACCCAGGCAGGAGGCTCAGCGGTTATCTGGATGCACTTCTTCTGGATTTTCGGACATCCCGAAGTCTACGTCCTTGTTCTGCCAGCCTTCGCCTTTGCCTCGGAAATCATTCCAGTGTTCTCCCGGAAGCCGATCTTTGGTTATCCGGTAATGGTAGGGGCAACCGTCGCGATCGGGTTCATCAGCATGAGCGTGTGGGCACATCACATGTTCACCGTGGGGATGGGCGCAAACGTAAATACGTTTTTCGTAATCTCGACCATGGCCATTGCCGTTCCGACCGGCATCAAGATCTTCAACTGGCTGGCAACAATGTGGGGAGGAAAGATTGAGTTCACGACACCGATGCTGTTCTGTGTCGGCTTCCTCTTTCAATTCTTGGTTGCAGGCCTCACTGGCGTGATGATGAGTGCGGCGCCATTCGACTGGCAGCTGGGGAATTCATATTTCGTTGTTGCTCATTTTCACTACGTAATCGTTGGGGGCATTCTCTTCTGTGTTTTCGGAGCGTTTTACTACTGGTTCCCGAAGATGTCTGGGAAGATGTACAGCGAAGCGCTCGGCAAATTGCATTTCTGGCTCTTCCTGATCGGATTCCATCTGACCTTCGACTTCATGCACATCCCGGGACTGCTGGGCATGCCGCGAAGAATCTACACCTACGAACCGGGACGCGGTTGGGACACGTGGAACTTAATTGTGACCATCGGAGTTTTCTTCCAAGCCGCTGGGATCTTGGTGTTCTTGGGAAACCTGCTCTGGTCGTACTACCGCGGCCGATCCGCTGGAAACGATCCGTGGGATGCGTGGACTCTCGAATGGTCCACCAAGTCCCCGCCCCCTGCATATAACTTCTATACCATCCCGACGGTGCAGAGCCGCCGTCCCCTCTGGGACCTTAAGCATCCGGACGACCCGGACTGGAAGTACGAGTAAAGGAGCAATCGCGATGAATGCGACATCCACGACGCTAGCGCCGCCACAACTCGATTGGAAGCTTCCTGAGCGCGGACGCGTCGGAATGTACGCTCTGATCGCGGCCGAAGCTGCGATCTTCACAATCTTTGTCGTAGCTTATCTTTTTTATATTGGCAAAAGCCTATCCGGACCTCTGCCATCGGAAGTTCTCTCGCCACCGATCTTTTATACCGTTTGTTTGCTTTCGAGCAGCCTGACGATTCACGTCGCCGGCAGGAGTCTGCAAGGCGGTAACGTGCGGAGTTTTGGTGCGTGGTGGCTTTTGACCATCGTCCTCGCCGCACTCTTCCTCTACGGAACAGTGTCGGAATGGCACCGCCTGATTTACAAGGAAGGACTGACGATCACTGCCAATTTGTTTGGAACCACGTACTACTCACTGGTCGGGCTGCACGGCTTTCACGTAGTCATGGGCCTCTTAGCGATGACCACTGTGATGGTTTTCACCATCGTCGGCGCTCTGAAACAAGAGCACGTCGAGCGCATCGACGTGCTCTCTCTCTATTGGCACTTCGTGGACGCAGTTTGGATTGTGGTCTTCACCGTCGTTTATGTCATTGGCCGCTGAATGGACAATACGATGAGCATGGACACACTCGCGCGAGCTGACAGGCCAACCGAATCGATCGAAATGCCGGCGGCTACAGCATGGCCGATCATTCTGGCCTTCGGCCTGACTCTAGTTTTTGCAGGCTTGGTCACCAGTTCGTCGGTGAGTCTTCTGGGAGCGATCCTGGCAGTGAGCGGGTGCATCGGCTGGTTCCGCGAGGTGTTGCCGCACGAGCAGCATGAATCGTTGCCCGCGACCCAGACCGTCTGTCCCGTCAGCACCAGTCGTCCACAAGTGGCGGCAGTCGAATGGATGACCGAAGAACTACACCGAGCTCGATTGCCGCTCGAGGTCTTCCCGATCAGAGCTGGGGTAAAGGGTGGCATGGCAGGAAGCGTCGCAATGGCGGTTCTCGCGGTCATGTATGGAATTATCAGCGGGCGCGGCATGTGGTATGGCATCAATGTTCTCGCCGCCGGATTTTTTCCCGGCAGGCATACGCTGGCACAGGTCGGCGCGTTTCAGTGGGATTCCCTGCTCATCGCGAGTGTCCTCCACTTGCTCATTTCCTTAAGCGTTGGACTTCTCTACGGTGCGACGCTACCCATGCTTCCACGTCACCCGATTCTTTTGGGTGGCTTGATTGCGCCGGTTGTGTGGTCGGGCTTCGTTCATAATTTTGTTGAACTTATCGATCCAACCCTCAACCAGCAGATCGACTGGCTCTGGTTCGTTTTTTCCCAGGTCGGATTTGGCATTGTCGCCGGCATCGTGGTCTCCCGACAGCAACGAGTACCAACCCGGCAGCACCTTCCTTTTGCTGTTCGCGCGGGATTCGAAGTGCTGGGAGGCATCCATGAAAAGGAGGGAGGAGAACCCCGATGATGAACTGCCGCATGGTCGGCTCCGCGCTGGCAATGTTTGCCGTCGTGGTGTGTGTTGCGTGCAGCAACTCAGCCGGACGTCCCGCACAAAACTCTGCCGTCATTCCGCCCGATCAGATTGTGGACTTCAGTGTGCTCTATGGCCAGAACTGCGCAGGCTGCCATGGCGTGGAAGGCAGCGGCGGAGCGGCGATGGCTTTGGCCAATCCCGTTTTTCTGGTGATTGCCGATGACGACGTGATTCGCCACGCTGCCGCCAATGGAGTGCTTGGCACGCCCATGCCCGCTTTTGCTCAGAGTGCGGGTGGAATGCTCACAGGCTTTCAAATTGATGCTCTTGTGCGAGGTATCCGATCCTGGGCAGAACCCGATGCTCTCCGCGGTACGATTCCGCCGCCCTATGCAACACAGTCTCCCGGCGATGCGCAACATGGCGCCGCTGCATATCGAACCTATTGCTCTTCTTGCCATGGAGCAGGTGGCCGCGGAGGAAGCAAGGCCAGCTCGATTGTGGATGGTTCCTACCTTGCTCTGACAAGTGATCAACAACTTCGAACCATCGTGATTGCGGGCCGGCCCGAGCTGGGTGCGCCGGACTGGCGCCGCGACGTTGAGGGCAAACCGATGTCGCCGCAGGATATCTCTGATGTGGTGGCATGGCTCGCGAGTCAACGCCCAAAATTTCCGGGCCAGCCGTACCCGACAGCTTCGATAGTCCCGGCCAATGGAGGATCCTGATGAGTGGGGAGAACGGAATTTCCAGACGCGCAGCTCTCGTGAAGCTCGGTATATTGCTCAATGGCATTGTAGGAACTGCTCTGGCCGTGCCGATCGTCCGCTATTTTCTTTCGCCCGTAATTCGCGTGAGGAAGATGGAGTACGGGTCGTGGATTTCTGTCGGCGGGCTGGAACAATTTCCCGCCGGCCAAACCCGTCTTGCCACCTACAAGAATCCGGTAGTCAATTCCTGGGACGGAACGACCGGCGATATCGCGTGCTGGGTGCGGAATGTCGACGGTCAAAAATTCCAGGTCTTTGCCATCAACTGCGCGCACCTTGGATGCCCGGTTCGCTGGTTCGCCCAATCGAACCTCTTCATGTGTCCGTGCCATGGGGGTGCCTACTACCAGGATGGTTCGCGGGCCTCTGGCCCTCCAGAGCGCGGATTGTTCCAGTACAGCTATAAGGTCGAGGGCGGGAAACTTCTCATCAAGGCTGGCGAGATGCCAACACCCGGTCAGCCGGTAGCAAATAAGGCCGGAGGAAAGATGACATGCGCCTGATCCAAAAAGTGGGCGAGTGGTTCGATCTGCGGCTTCAGCTTGGAACGCCCATTCGCGAGACTGCCGAGCATCTGGTTCCGCGCGAAACCGCCAGCTGGTTCTATGTTTTCGGCAGCGCCGCGCTCACTTGTTTCATGCTCCAGATTGTGACCGGCATATTGCTTGCGCTGATCTACGTGCCTTCTGCGGGAGAAGCTTGGAACAGCCTCCAAACGCTTAATCACGGCGTTTCTTTGGGTTGGTTCATTCGAGCTCTACACGGGTGGGGATCGAACTTTATGGTCGCAATTGTCCTGATCCACATGGTGCAGGTCTTTCTCTTCGGAGCCTACAAATTTCCAAGAGAGCTGACCTGGATCGTCGGCATCCTTCTTTTATTGGTGACGCTCGGCATGGCATTCACGGGGCAGGTGTTGCGATTTGATCAGGATGCCTACTGGGGACTGGGCATCGGTGCCTCGATTGCGAGTCGCGTTCCAGTGATTGGGCCGTGGGCTGTGAACCTGATGCTGGGCGGTCCAATCATTGCCGGCGCAACGCTTTCACGATTCTTCGCGCTGCATGTGTTTGTCATCCCAGGACTGCTAATTGCTTTCGTTGGCGTGCATCTGCTGATGGTGCTGAAGTTGGGAATCAACGAATGGCCGATGCCGGGACGCATCGTTCGGCGCGCCACCTATTTGCAGGAATATCACGAACTCACGCACAGGGATGGTGTGCCGTTCGTGCCCAACGCGGTGTGGAAGGACATTTTCTTCTCCGGATTCATTCTTGTTGCGATTGCTGTTTGCGCGATTCATTTTGGTCCTTTTGGTCCAAGCGGCCAACCGGATCCGACCATCATTCAGACCGCCCCGCGCCCCGACTTTTTCTTTTTGTGGCTCTATGCCCTGCTCTCATTCTTGCCGCCTTCAGCCGAGACGCCCATTCTGCTGATTGGACCTGCCATTGGAATCATTGCCCTCCTGACGCTTCCATTTGTAGCAGGCGAGGGTGAGAAGAGCTGGAGGCGCAGACCAATTGCTGTGCTCACGATTCTGCTGGTCGCCGTAGGCCTTGGTACGCTCACTCACCTGGGTGAACACACACCCTGGAGCCCGGTGATGGATGCCTGGAGCAGCCAGCCGATTCCGGCTGAATTGCTGCATGGTCGGACGGCGTTGGAGCGCCACGGTGCGCTTGTTTTCCAAGCCAAGCAGTGTCACAACTGTCACTCGCTGGACGACAAGGGTGGTCAGCGCGGGCCCGCGCTCGACACGGTGGCTCTCCGTCTTACCGAAGATCAGCTTATTCGCCAGGTGATCCAGGGTGGGGGAAATATGCCAGCCTACGGAAAAAATCTCACTCCGGCAGAAACAACAGCACTGGTAGCATTCCTGGAAACGCTGCATCCGGCGAAGCAAAAACCAGCACGCAATGCTGCTCAAGCGGTGGCGCTCGATCCAAACGAGGTCTCGCCACGATAGACCTAGCCATGTCCGAGCCCCATGCACACATGCTGTCATGGGCAGTTCCGCTCGTTATCACATCCGTCTTGGTGATCCCTGCATTGATTTATTTGCGCGGCTGGTTTTGTCTTCGAAATGCTTTCCCAACCCTGATTCCCGGCTGGCGGCTCGCCGCATTTATGAGTGGACTCTTTCTTGCATGGACTGCCGTCGGGTCACCATTTGCCGCGCTCGATCATCGGTCACTTACAATTCACATGGTGAAGCACCTTCTGTTGATGACCGTTGCCGCTCCGCTAATTCTAGTGGGGGTGCCCGTGTTTCCGCTGGGGTGCGGGTTCCCGAAGCTCTTCATTAAGAGGCTTACTCCCCCCGCCAATCTGCCGATACGATCGCTCGAACGCTGTCTTACGCATCCCGTGTCGTGTTGGATGGCCGGCACGGCCACCGTAATCGGATGGCATCTTCCCATTGCGTTTCAGTTGAGCATGCGCTCCCACTGGGTGCATAACGTGGAGCACGCATGTTTTCTGATGGCGGGTCTCTTGTTCTGGTGGCCCATCGTGCAGCCTTCGCCGGGCGTGGCGAGCTCGCCTCAGTGGTCCATGGTTATGTATCTCTTCCTTGCGACATTGCCTTGTGACATTCTTTCCGCATTCCTGGTGTTCTGTAACCGACTTGTCTACCCCTTCTATCTGTCCACACCACCGCTGTTCGGCTCGAGTCCGCTTCAGGACCAAGAATGCGCCGGAGCCTTGATGTGGGTTTGGGTAACGTTCGCATACCTGATTCCGGCCGTCGCCATCACCGTGCGGATTCTCTCGCCCTCGAATGTGCAAGCACAAAGACCCATGCAAGCCGCGCGGCAAGGAATAGCGGGCAGGTCGCTGAATGTTGCGGAAGTGCGCTAAGCGTGGCGACGAAACCTATATTTGTTATCAGAACTCCGCCCACACGAGATTCGAGAATCCATCTGCACGATCAAGGTTGTGATGCGGTTGTCTAGCCCGAGCTCCAACAGCCTCTCAAACCACCTTCTGCGTCGCGAGCCCCTTTCCGTAGCCGGTAGGCGCTGGGGTCGGGGCCTTGGGGCTGGTGGCGCGATTTCGCCCGGCATTCGCGCGTCGGTTGGTTGCAATTTTGGCGGTGACCAGGAGAGCTGACAAGCTTGCCAGGATTATAACAATTGCTTTCCAGCCTCCTATG
>JAUTWY010000094.1 GCA_030838305.1 Acidobacteriaceae bacterium | reverse complement strand
CGTGAAGATTGGCCTGCGCGAGTTAGTTTTCTATACGCCGATCGCCGTTCCCTTAGGACTGTGGTTAGAGTTTTTGCATTGGCACGCAGTGCTGCCGTCGTTTGTCCGCTTTGCGCTATCGTGGCTTGCTATTTTCGCCGTCATAGCCGTGCTGGAGGAAACCTATTTTCGCGGGCTGCTGCAGAATCTGCTGGAACGCCGCATCGGGCCGCGATGGTCGTTGTTGGTGACGTCTCCCATATTTGGTTTATCGCACTTCAACAAAGGCGCGACGCACTTCAACTGGCGCTATGTTTTATTAGCCACGTTCGCGGGCATTTTCTATGGTCGAGCCTGGCGAGCCGAACACCGATTGGCGGCATCCGCGATCACCCATGCTTCCGTCGACACCATCTGGTCCATCTGGCTGAAGTGAGTGCGTTCCACGCGCGGCCGATACAGGAAATAACCAAGGCCCACGCGCATCCCGTGATGTATGTGGGCCGGAACTGTGACCGCGATACATATGCCCAGAAGGCAGTGCGCAACTCCCAGGGAGTACAGATCGCGGTAACGTAAAAATAAAATGCACGCCGCCATGCCCCACAACAAAGTGCCTAAAATAAGAACCGGGTTTGGAATGTGCACGCTTGCGAACAGGATGGCTGTCGCCGATACTGCGACGGCTTTGCCGGGCATTAACCGTAATAGCCGAAGAAGAAAATAATCCTGCAGCATGAATTGTTGCAGCAACGACCACACTAAATATCCACGCACCCGACCCATCAGCGTGCCCATAGAAAAATCATGGAGGGTATGGAGCTGAGACGCCATCCAAATAGCGACTGCGCCAAGAAGCACTATGGCCGGAACGATCCAGGCAGAATGCGCATTCGAAGGCCGGAGACCAAGCGTTCGTACATCCGGCTTTGCGAGAAATGTCGCGACAATTACCCACGCTAGCGTGAACCAGAACAAAAACCGCTGCGCTGCCGGATTGGGAATCCACTCGGCAAGCAAAACGAGCACATAACCGACGGCCAATTCAACAGCGTCTCGGGTCTTCGATCCAGAAATCCAGGTCACGAAACGTTACTCGCCTATCGTCACTACGCAGATGTACCTGGTTGGAAGCGGAATAACCACGAGACAGATGCTCGAGTATTGGAAGGCCGAGCTGCATGTCGGATTATTTGCTAAGGGTCAGGCAGACTCCTGTCGCGCGAGGCACGGTCACGGTGTACTTGCCGCCCTGGAGATGGCCGGGCTCTGAAGACGATGTGATGTGAGCCTCGCGGCTATCCAGTGCTGAAGCCCGCAGCGTCTTCGTCTCAACTGTTCCTGTTCTTCCGGTTCCAAAATCGAAAGTCACTTGAGCATTCTGCTGGGTGTCTTTGTTAAGAACAATTCCCGACACTTGCCCGCCGGGAAGTGTCGCGGCATACGCGGTTGCGTCCACTCCCGTGGCCTGAAGTTGAGAGGTGAAGTCACCCTTGATAAGGGTGCCGCCACTGAGCTCGCCGGCGAACTTCAGGCCATAGGCGACCGGCTCCATCAGGTACTCTGAGCCGAACGTCGCAATGGGAGTGTAGAAGGGATGAGGATGAGTGGCGATCAGCTCCGGGCTTTCGCCTTTTTCTTTGAGAAGGACGTCGCCCGGGAGGAAACCTCCCACGGAGTTTGCGACGGATTTGCCGGTGCCGCCGTGCAAATTGATGCCGGAATAGTTGTTGCTGGCGAGCAAGAGCGAATAGTCCGCAGCCCACAATGCCGCAGCGAAAACGTCGGACACACCGGGCTTGCCGCCACGATAACAAGTGTTGCCTTCGGTCATCCGCACACGGACGCCCATCTTATTTGCCGCAGTGGTCGCGACATCAGCGGTGTGCTGGACTCTGGCCATAGTCGCGGGCTTTAGCAGGTTGGGAATGTTGACCTCGGGATTTGTCGCTGGCCCTCCAAAGTAATAGTGGTGAGAAAGCGTTGTCACCTGCGGCGGATTCTGGACCGAAGGCCATAAATCCGCGATCTCCGTCAGCCACGAAGCTTCCGATCCAACATCAGGCATTCCGAACTTTGCGGCGGGCACACGGGAAGTGACGGCCCGGGCAAGAGAGAGCCACTCCTCCAAATAAGTTTTCGCGGACCAGGTCTTTGGATCGCGCATGTTGTGGCGGCCGAAGAAATCGGCTTCGTTGCCAATCTGGAAATACTGCAAGCTTGCGCCGAGAGTCTCTGCCACGAACGCAGCTTCTTCGGTCGCGCGCTGAGGCGTGTTGGTTCCCATGCCGATGCCATAAAGACAGCTCCACCCGGTGGCGCTCAAAAATGCCGCCAGATTTCGCACTGCCTCGGGGGTTACGGCGTAATACTGCGGCTTGGGCCAGCCTTCGACCTCGGGGAGTTGCGAGTGCTCAGGCTCAGCGGAGTCGGGCGCGGGTTTCCACCAGCCGAACTCGCTGGTATTGCCTCCGAGTCGAAGCACGCCGTGCGGCGCCAGCGCTTTGAATTGGCGGATTAATCCATCATTGCTGGCTGCGAAGAAAGTCGGGTCAGTGAGTTGCTGCACTTCATAGGACAGTCCCACGAAATCCGCAGGCATGTGCGGCCCCGTGGCGTCGGTTGAAATTTTCAGCGTGACTGCCGAAGCCGCGGCGGGTTGAGAATAAAGACGGGAGCCAGCAAGAGACAGTGCAGATGTGGCCAGGAATCCGCGTCTGCTAATCGTCGACATGGTAGTAAGTGTAATCCGAGGGGAATACTTTTGTCTTCGCGGCTATTTCCGGTTGTGGATGTGTGCAAGCTCCGAAAATCTTTCGTGATCGCGCTGGCAGGCGACCCGACCAGAGTGGTTGCGATCCAGAGTCTTGCTATCGATGAAATGCAGTCGCGATCAAACCGGTAATCGCACCGAGCAAGATAAGCCAAACGGAATTCACGCGAAACCGCAACAAGGCGATCAGCGACACCACTGCCAAAAGCACGGTAATCGTGTCAACGAGAGACGCGCGACCCAGCTGCCACGTGACCGCAGCCATCAGTGCTAGCGATCCGACGTTAACGCCATCGAGAAAGGCCCCCGCAATTTTCGATTGTCGAATTCGCGGCACAATCGGGCCGCTCACTGCGACCAGCAGAAATGCAGGAAGGAAGATGCCCACAGTGGAAAGGACAGCACCGCGAATACCACCCAAGACGAAACCAATAAAAGTAGCTGTGGTGAAAACTGGCCCAGGCGTCACTTGCCCAACAGCAACTGCGTCGACGAGTTGCGCGTCCGTCAGCCACCCCCTATGGGTTACCAGGTCAGCCCTAAGGAAAGCCAACAGAACATAGCCGCTTCCGAATACGGTCGCGCCGATTTTTAAAAAGACCAGAAACAACGAAATCAAACTGAACGATACGGCTGTTGCCGCTGCTGAGCTTATCAAGCCCGTGGCATGGATCGAAAAGAGTGCACGAGAGGTCTTTAGAGCAGGGAGGCACGCTACCACTCCAGCCAAAACAAGCAACAGCAGAGGATGCAAACCGAAGGCAGATAACAATAAAGAGATTCCCGCAACAATGGCGAGAAACGTTGTCTTTACCGCTGTTCGTCCGAGGTTCCACAGCGCTTGCAAAATGACACTGATGACCACCGGCTTGATGCCAAACAGAATGCCCGCCATCGCCGGGAGCTTCCCAAAACGGACGTATAACGACGCCAGGCCACCGACCATCAGCGTTGCGGGGAGGATGAAACAACTTCCTGCAACCAGCAGCCCTCTCCAACCAGCGCAGAGATAACCGATGTGAATCGCCAATTCACTTGAGCTCGGGCCAGGAATGAGATTGCTCGCGCCAAGGAGATCGAGAAATTTTTCTCGTGAAAGCCAAGCTCGTCTGCGAACCAGTTCATATTCCATGACGGCGATGTGCGCCGCGGGCCCTCCAAACGCTGTCGTGCCTAGCCGGAGAAAGAACAATGCAAGCTCGCCAAGAGGAACTTGTCTTTTTTCGGAGATGAGATTTTCGGAGTGGAGTGCTGGTTGTTCAGGCATGAATTGCGTTTCGTCTTTCTGCCAACCAGGCGTCTACAGACCACGCGCCACCACCAACCAACGGCAAAAAGATTAGACCCAATAGCATGCTTACATCTATTCGGGCTTCATGCAGCGTTCCCCAGAACGCGATCTTTGCAAACGTCACGATTTTGGTGGAATACAACGCGACAACGATGTCGATGAGGAGCGGTACGGTCATCAGCCGCGTAAGAAGACCGACCAACAGGAGTGAGCCACAGGCAATCTCGACGACTCCGACAAAGGGAGCCATGACTTGTGGCCACGGTATGCCGATCTTCACAAAACGCCCGACGCCCAGGGAATCTGGGAACAAAAATTTCTGAATGCCCTCGGCAAGAAAAACCCAGCCGACAAGAATACGGATAAGCAGGATTGCCTTGCTCGCTCGATTCGGCCAGGCGTCTTCTCGGTTCACCGACATCGCTCTTGGAAAGCCTCGGTTATTCGAAGCGAATTCAATATGGTTCAAACGTAGTCGAACAACGTCATGAAGCCAAAGTCCATGTGCAACTGCTGATGACAATGAAATAAGGTGAGTCCAGGATTGGCGGCTGTAAAGTCCACCTCGACCTCTTGGTATCCGCCCACCATCACTACATCCTTCATCACGCCAGAGGTGGATTTACCGGCCAGCTTGGTC
This sequence comes from Acidobacteriaceae bacterium, assembly GCA_030838305.1. Taxonomy (GTDB): domain Bacteria; phylum Acidobacteriota; class Terriglobia; order Terriglobales; family Acidobacteriaceae; genus Sulfotelmatobacter. Next base: position 12,322 of record JAUTWY010000094.1, on the reverse strand, counting down.
AGCTCGAAACTGTGCCGATGAAGATGGATGGGATGAATGTCGTCGCTAGCGTTACGCATCCGGATGCGATAGCGCTTTCCCTGCCGCAAGTGAAAAGAGGCAGGGGCGACACTCTGACTCATCGGAAAAGCAACTCCATTGATCGTCCAGCGATTAAAACCTTTTTCGGAGGCATTGTCCTTCGCAAACGTCATCTCGAATGTATCGTCAGGCGCCGATGTCGTTGCCTCGGTTTTTGCGAAACGCGAATAATCCCAGTGAGAGGCTTTTGGCGGCGTCCACAGCGCCTTTCCCCTATGGCCGGCATACTCCACGACAATGCCCATTCCGTGACCGCGGTCATCATCGGCCAAATCACCCATGATCCAGACACCGGGATGATTCATCTCTACGACTACTGAAACCCGCTCCGCAGTCCCGAGCCAAAGCACCGGCACTTCGGCAAGACTCGGAACTGCGTTGCCGTCCAGCGCGACGACTCTAAAGGTGTGCCCGGGTAATGCAAGACTGCGAATCTCAGTGGCACTTCCGTTCAGCACGTGGAAGAGAACGCGCTCGCCTTGTTTGACCCGTACCGGCTCCCCGTGTCCTAACATGCGTCCATTGACTGTGAAATATTGATAGCCCACCTCATAACCGTGCGGCATACCCCTCGCCAGCGACGTCTTCATCGCAGACTCGCCGCTCGTCTCCAACTCTTTGACGCGCGTGGCTGGCGCGAGAAAATCCTGAGCCATGTCGCCACCTTGACTGAAAGACGGTTCAAATTCTTTAAGGACCAGAAAAACTTCGCGGTCATAATTTCCCGGCTCGTGTTGGGGCTCGATGTAAACTCCGCCCACCTGACCGCTGTACTGTCCAGCGTTAAGGTTGGCCCCGCCTCGAATATGTGTGTGATAGAACCGGAAACCAGACGGACGAGGAGTAAACGAAATTCGGCGCATCCCATGCGCCGGAATGAATGGTGTACCTTCTTCCGCCGCGCCATCCACCTCTGTAGAGACCATCTGACCGTGCCAATGCAACTGCTCGGGGGCATCGGTGTCGTTGTGGATCTCAACGGTGGTGGGCTGATTTTCTTTGAAACGCAACAACGGTCCTGGGAACTGACCGTTATACGTTATCGTCGAGACGATATGCTTTGGCGCGATTTCAACCGGACTTGCAGCAATACGCAAGATGTAATCCGGTGTAGTTTCTTCTGACCCTGAGAGCTCAGGATGCGTCGTCGCCGGCCTCAGCTTTGCGCTCGCGGACAGCAGCGCAGAGCATGCGGCAACTCCCGTTAGCGCAATAAAATCACGCCGCGATGTGATCCTTTCACTCAACTGTAGAGTCTCCAGCCGACACGTCACGCGTCGAGGTTTTTACCTTAGCAGGTCTTTGGCGTATTTGACGGGGACAGCGAGGTTTGAGCCGCCGAAATCTCTGAGCACCGCGAAATTTATTCCGATGACTTTTCCATCGCGGTTGAATAGCGGTCCCCCTGAACCGCCGGAGGTAGTGGCGGCGTCGTAGACAATCTTGTCGTCAAGCACGTCGCCGATGTGGCCCTGCGTGGTGGTGGGGCGGATGAGATGCTGCGAAGCGAGCTGCGACATGATGAGATTCACGTCTGGGGTGCCGTTGATGATTTTCTGGGACACATCGCTACCGGCCCTGGCGAGAATGCCTTCGATTCCTGTGGGATAACCAATCAACACCACCGCATCTCCAGTCACCGTGGCTTGGGTGCGATCGTCCAGTTCGAGCACTGCGGTTTTGGGCGGGAGCGGAGCTTCGAGCTGAAGAGTAGCAAGGTCAGCCTTCGGAGAAATGCGATCCAGTTTGGCGCGCACACCCTCCGCTTTCCCGGGAAAGTAAACTTCGTAGGACAAAACGTAGGCGGTGGCGCCCTGGTCAAGAAGTTTCTTCAGATCGTCATCTTTCCACCAAGGTTCGACCACGTGGTGATTGGTAATGATTTTGCCATCGCGTTTGACGGGAAAGCCGGTACCGAACACGTCAATTTGAAGATGAGGTCCTGGGCCGCCCTCATCGAGCGTCACCATGCCTTTGGCGTCGACCAGTGGTTTGCCGGCGGAATCTACAGCGACTTGGATTGGACGGCCGGACTCCTTGTCGAGAAATTCAACGACAACATGCAACAAGCAAACGCTGGGCCCGTAGGTCTGGACGACGTTTTCGGCGATCTTGCCCTCGCTTTCCAGAAGCTTGAGACGATTCTGGGTGTCTGCGAGCTGGTGCTTCAGGGAGTCGGCATCGGAGCCACCGCGAGCGACGCGTTTGTTGAGATCTGCAGATTGCGCTTTCAGAGATTCACGGGTGGCCGATGCGGACTTCGACTGCGCGTCGAGCACCCCGCGAGTGAACTCCGTGCGGCGCTGGAAGTCGCCTTGTTGACCCACACTGGAGCTCAGGCGCGTGATTTCGGCCCGCAGCTGGCGTGTCTCCTTGCGCGTACCGCGGCCGGAAATGCCCAGATAGACGGCCGCGATCAGTGCAGCTGCGCTGAGCACTAAAATGGCGGGGATCATCCACAAGCGTCGTTTGGCGACCGGGCCGCCCAGCGATTCGACGGCGATATCCGCGAAATGCTCTCGTTGCACGGCGTACTTGAGCATTGTATTGAGCTCTTCTTGCGGCTTACGCTCGCGGAATTGGGCGCGGATCCTGGCGGCAAATTCCACTGGTTCGAAAGGAAAGGAAATCGCGTCATCAGCGCCGAGGTCCAGTGCGCGAGCACGCTCCAGCGCGCCACCCTCGACGAGGATCACGATCTTGAGTGGCGACTCGGTATCGGGGCGCGATTTAAGCTGCGTGACCAGAGCACAGCAACTGAGATCGGAAGGGGTGACTTCGGTTACTAATACTTCGGGGGAAAGGGCCAGGACTTGCTCGACGGTCAGCCCGGTTTCGGTGAGGACTTCGTAGCCTTGGCCAGACAAGGCGCGACTGGTTGCCTCAAGGGATTCCGAGCGCAGATTGAGGATTAAGACACGCATCACGTATTCGATGCGCAGAGGCATCCCGCGGACACAACCGGCTTTGAAGAACTAAGCGGAAACAAATCAGCCATCTGACGAGCGATAATTGCACACGTGAAATACCGCTTCCGTAAAATGCAGCGTCTATCGTCTGGTATCATTTTGGTTCGCATAAACTGAGGCATAGTTTGGTACATTTTAAGGATCAAACCAAGTCCACCCGTCCGCATCCAATCTCTCGAAAGCCACGGCAAAAGGTAAAGTTTGCTCGATGTGTTAGGGTAAAGTCGCCGAAGCCATTCAATTTTCGTTTTTGTTGTCTCATTCCGAGATGTACTAAATTGTTCGTTCAGGTCACCGAATTTGTAAGCTTTTCGCTCGGTCGCGGAAATGCCGAAGGGACGACTGGACCGTGCAAATCCCGTCGCAGCTTGAATCTGGGCGTCATGGGGCAGCTGGAGTCGCGGTACTAAAGGGAGGGTTGGTGCTGATGGTTATCCGCGAAGCGCCCCTGCGCAGATTCGCCACGACGGTTCTGAAGGGATCGGCGCGTGCCGTAATAGTGTTCATGATCGTGCTTCTCGGCCGACACTTGCTTCTTTCCGCGCAGACCCTCCGCTATACCAAGCGTCCGGACGTGAAGAACGGGGAGAAAGTTTACAAGGGTGGTTGCATCGCATGTCACGGCAGCGATGGGAAGGGTGCTCCCCCGGCCAGCACAGTATTCGTCAGGCCGGATACGTTTCCGGATTTCACGGATTGCGCCGGCACTACGCCTGAGCCGAACGGCAACTGGAAGGCCGTCATCGTACATGGCGGCCCATCCCGCGGGCTCTCGCAAATTATGCCTGCGTTTGGGGATCTGCTGACCGACGACCAGATCAATGATGTGATCGCATACATGCGCGGATTCTGCAAAAACGTCCACCATGATCCGCTGGGCGAGCTGAATCTGCCGCGGGCGATTGTCACTGAAAAAGCCTTCCCGGAAAATGAGCTGGTGGTCTCGACAGCCGGGAACGCTTCAGGCGCTCCATCGTGGACGACCGACGTCATTGATGAGCGGACTATTTTTGATGCGCGCACGCAGCTTGAAACCGATGTGCCCATAAATTATGCCGATCAGAATCACAACTGGACCGCGGGGCTTGGCGATATCACCGTCGCGGTGAAGCGGGAGATGTTTTCCAATTTACGGACAGGGTCGATTCTGAGTTTGCAAGGCGGCATTCTTCTGCCGACTGGCGATAGTAAGCGGGGCTTCGGTGCCGGCACCACACAGTTCGAGCCGTTCGCCGCCTTCGATCAGTTGTTCAAAGAAAATACGTTTATACAAACTCAACTGGGGGCTGATCTCCCGGTGGACACAAGTGTGGCTCCGCGAAGCATGTTCTGGCGGGTTGCGGTCGGGCAAGCGATGGCCCCGGATCATATGCTGGGTCGGCTGTTTTCGCCGATGGTGGAGTTTCTGGCGGTACGCGATTTTAGGAACGGGGCGAGCACGAATTGGGATGTTATGCCGGAAATGCAAGTCACCATTAGCAGGCGACAACACATCCGAGGCGCGTTGGGCGTGAGGGCACCGTTCACGAACACAAGCGGGCGAAATCCGCAGGTTATGTTTTACCTGCTTTGGGACCGCGCCGACGGAAAGTTCTGGGAAGGTTGGCGATGAGGCTGCATTCTGGTGGTGCAATTATTTTGGCGGTCGCGGTGGCGGGAATTCCGTTGATCCTCCGCGGCCAAACTCCCACGGAAAATGCGAAGGGTGACAAGACGCCACATGGGTCGGTATTTCGGACGTCGGATCGCTGCGTGGCTTGTCACAACGGTTTAACTACCAGTTCAGGCGAGGACGTCTCCATCGGGTTGGAGTGGCGCGCGAGCATTATGGCCAACTCCTCACGCGATCCTTATTGGCAGGGAAGTGTGCGGCGCGAATCAATTGATCATCCCGAGTCAACGGCGGCCATCGAGAATGAGTGCTCGATTTGCCATATGCCCGCGGTCCACTTTAGAGACCGGGACGAGGGAAGGCAGACTCAGGTTTTTTCGCGGCTTCCGTTGCAGAAATTTCCGAAGGGGGACCACGCAGCCGCAGACGGCGTTACTTGTTCGGTTTGTCACCAAATTGAAAAGACAGGACTGGGCACGGAAGCGACCTTCGTTGGAAACGTGGTGATCGCGAAGCCGATCGAAAACGACCTGCGTCCGGAGTATGGACCGTTCGACATCGACAAAGGGCACCAGACGGTGATGCACTCTTCAACCGCCACATATCTTCCGACAAGGGGCGACCACATTCGCGATGCGGGTCTATGCGGCAGCTGCCATACGCTGATCACGGCAGCGCTTGGACCCCACGGCGAGAAGGTGGCAAGGTTCCCTGAACAAGTGCCGTTCCAGGAGTGGCAGCACAGCGACTACTGGACTACGCAGACTTGCCAGGATTGTCACATGCCCCGCGTGGATGAGGCTGTGGCTGTGACCGCGCTTTACGGCCCGCCGCGAGAGGGCATGCATCGACATGTGTTTGTTGGATCGAATTTCGTTATGGAAGGAATGCTGCAAGATCACCGCGATGAGTTGGCTACAGCGGCGCTACCCGAAGAGCTGGATGCAGCGATGAAGCGCACAGCGGAATTTCTGAAAACACAAGCGGCGAAAGTGACGATTACAAACGTGGATGCGACCACGAATGGGCTTGCGGTGGATGTGCATGTGGAGAATCTGGGCGGCCATAAACTCCCGACAGCTTATCCCTCGCGGCGGGCGTGGCTGCATGTTTCAGTAAAGGATAGCAACGGGCAGCTAGTGTTTGAGTCAGGCGCGCTGAATCCGGACGGTTCGATCGTCGGAAATCATAACGACGAAGACCCGCTGAAGTTCGAGCCGCATTACCGCGAGATCACCAGTCCGCAGCAAGTTGAGATTTACGAACCGATCCTGAAGGATTCCGAAGGCAAGGTCACGACCGGTCTGCTGCACGCGGTCGGATACCTGAAGGACAACCGTCTGCTGCCGCACGGTTTCGACAAGGCGACCGCGGAAAAGGACATCGCCGTCACGGGCGACGCGGCTGAGGATCCGGGATTCACAGACAAGGGGAGCTCCGTGCGGTACGTTGTATCGACCGGGAATTCCGCAGGACCGTTCAAGATTGAGGCGGAGCTGTGGTTTCAGCCAATCGGATTTCGCTGGGCGCATAATCTCGCGCCTTACAAGGCGGAAGAACCGCAACGCCTCGTGCGGTATTACGAAGCTGCAGCGCGGCGGTCCGCCATGGTTCTGGCTAAGGCGGAGATTACCCGGTAAGGATTACTTTTTACTTTTCTTTACTTTCGCTCTAGTACCGGCAGGCGCTTTCTTCTTCAGTTTGCTCTGATTGTATTCAATGGCGGCACGAACAAGATTTTTTAGAGCGCGCTCATTAATTTTATCGCCCTCGAAAAGATCGATCGCTCGCCACGCGTTGCCTCCGAGGCCCGCGTTGAAGAGCTTGTCAGGATCCGAGAGCCTCGCCCCGTTGGAAAAGGTAAGCTTTACCTTGTCTTTGTGGGCGTTGCCGATCGCGATCATTCCGTCGCGAGACCACACTGGACTCCCCATCCACTTCCATTCCTCGATGATTTCCGGGTCGGCCGCAAGGATGATTTTGCGGACGCTGGCTAACGTTTTGCCACGCCAGTCTGTGAGTCCGGCGATCAGTTGGTCAATACGTTCCGATGGATTCATTGATCTTCTACCTCGAATTGTCGTTTCGCCTGAGACGGGCGGTTGGGCGTTTCGATACCGAACTGTTTGGCGTATTCGGCGTTCAGGCGCTGCCAGCCGAACTTCATCGCCTCACCACCAACTATGCGGTCGATCGGAACTCCACTGAGAAGGTGATCCAGGACATCGAAGCAAATGTGCCACCCGGCAGCACCCATGGAGATGAAGCGGCGATCGATGTTGTGCCACAGTGTCAGGCGCGTGCCGCCGCCGAACGCTTCGAGTTGCCACCGGAGATCGTTGCCACCCCAGTTGTACTCAAGCAACTTTGGAGGATTGGCCCGCGTCACTTTTGTTTCGGAAACTTGCGCGGTGGGTGCTGCCACCGTGGTGAGCTTCACCGTGGCGCCAACGGTACCCAGGCTCCCATCGGCATCAAAGGGTGCCCATTCGCCAAGTTGAGCAGGGTTGGTAAGCGCCTGCCAGACTTTTTCTGGCGAGTGGCGCAATTCTCTGACGAGAATGAGCGTCCAGCTCTCTCCATCCTTTCGTACCTGCGCTCCGCTGGCCGGACCCGGTGTGTATTGCGCGCGATTGGTCACGTTCTTCTCCTTAGCGCGAATAGCGTGCCAGCTGGGTGAGTTGAATGAGGTTGCCGCAGGTGTCGTTGAGCATCGCAATGATCGAGGCGGTAACGTCGGTGGGCGGCATCGTGAACACGCCGCCGCGAGCCTTGATGCGCTCGTAGTCACCTTTGATGTCGTCGGTGAAAAACATTGCCGCGGGCTGGCCCTGTTGAAAGATCGCCTGCTGATAGGTCTTGGCTGCGGGGTTATTGTTCAGCGCCAACTGTAGCTCAGTGCCGTCCGGCTCCTCGGGCGAGGCAACGGTCAGCCAACGATATGGGCCCTGGCTGAAATCGGCTTTCTTGGCAAATCCCAGTACCTCCGTATAGAAGCGCAGGGCTTTTTCCTGATCGTCCACGTATACGCTGGTCATTTTGATTTTCATTTCTTTTCTCCTTTGTCACGTTCGCGGTTTGCGCCGCGTCGTCTTCTCCTGGCCTTCTTTTTCGTCTGCGTTACTTGCTCCATGCGGTCAAGGTGGCGTTCGAGAGCATCCAGGTGCGCTGACCAGAACCGCCGGAACGGCGCCAGCCAGTCATCCACCTGCTGAAGCGGTTCAGGATTCAGCCGGTAGAGGCGGCGCTGTGCGTCAACCGTGGATTCCACGAAGCCGGCGTCTCGCAGCACCCGCAGGTGCTTTGATACAGTCGGCTGCGGCATACGAAGCTGACGCTCGATCTCTCCAACCGACTGTTGGGACGAAACTAACAGGCTCAATATCGCGCGGCGGTTCGGCTCCGCAATAATTTCGAATACAGATTCCATGCTCCTCATATACTGCAAAGAGCATATACGTGTCAAGGCATATTCAATGTGATTTGAAGCTGTAGCACCGATCGTTCTTAGTGGTGGGGCACTCAGTTCGAAGGAAATATTTCACGGAATGAATCTTCTTCGTTCAGCCTCGCATTGGATGTATTGTTGTCGGCATTGTTGACGGGATCGCTGGAATTCATCAGCCTCGTCCCGTGGCGGCAGGCTGCTAGAACTCCGCGTGCGCACGGAAGGAAGGCACGAGTACGGGCCCGCGATCGCGGTTGTAGCCGGGATTAACTATGTGCTGAACACCGGGAGCGACATAAATTCCGCGCCAAATGTGTACCGTGTAATACGATTCGACGATGTTTTCCCGTCCATAGTTGAGCCTGCCATCGCCAAGGAGAAACCCAAGACCGCCATCTGCAAGATATGTCTGGTGGTCCTTCTTGATTCCGTTCGACACGAAGGCAATGCCACCACGGTCTAGCTTGCGATGCCATTGTGCACCATTCAACCCGATCCCTTCGGCGATGGTTGAATCAATCTCAGTGTAGGCAAATGACTCGGTTTTTCCGTTGTCCCATCCCCAGCGCGCAAAGGCGGTAAGGTTGGGCGTGAGATTCTGCTCCAGATTGACGCCAAAACCGTACTTGCGCGTGATATGCCAGGGATGATGAGTGATGTCGGGCACCGGAACCAAGCCCTCTTTAAATTGAGCCACTGCCTGGCTGTAGATCCCCATATTGGCGGAGTTCGTATATCCGAGCAGTCGCACCACTCCCGCTTTCTTCGGGATGACGCCGTGACGAAGCTCGTATTCCCAATTTTCCGCATGAACTTGCCACGGCCGCCACACCAGATCGATTCCATTCGCCACTGTCGGCATGAGCGCTTCAATAAAGCGTAAACCCCAGTTGCGGTCCTCGTAGTCCACTACGACGCCGACAGTGTAGCCGCGGGTATCGGCGGCGTAGTCCCAGGCGCCATTGTTGTCCACGGACCAGTTGGTGAATTGAAGATGCGTGTCGGAGCCCACCGAATTCAAATCAAGGAAATCCGGCAGGCTGAATTTGCCGAACCGAATTTCCAGGCGACGACGCGGCAATTCTTCGAACAGCGACAGATAAGTCCGCGGGCTTTCGATTTTATCGTCGCTCAGCGCGAACACTACGTGGATCATGCCGCGCCCGAGGTACGCTGCTTTGCTTAATATTGGGTTGCGTACAATGTCCAGGTCCGTATTCCCAGCGAGGCCAAGACCAGAGCTGAGCGCGGCGCCACCAGCTTCTTCGACATCCGCCAGAAATTCAGTGGAATCGTTGACCCGCACCCCGGTATACAAAGTCATCAGTCGCGAAGTGGCTTTCTCATAGTGCGGCCTAAGACTGTTCTGCCCGCTGTAGTCGGCGTGAAAGTCAGGGTGCGTTTGGAAGATGAAATTGGCCTGCCCGGAAAGCCAGAATCTCGTGTCTTTCAGATGTGGAAACATCGTTGGAGGATCGGCATCAGGAGGCGCGCTGGTCGAATCGTCGACATGTTCAGACGGAGCCGGGGCATTTGGCGACGGTGAATTGGGCTCCTGTGCCTGAGCAACGAATGCGAACATTGCCGTAGGCGTAAGCCACAGTAGGATTCGCAGTCTTCTTGCAGTCTTGCCTATCGATGTGGAGTTTGGCTTCGGCATTTTCCCGGCAATCCCAAATCCGAATCCATCAGCATGCGCTTAACTCATCAAAGGAATGTTACAGTTCCGGTGAGAGAGCTGAAAGTTTGGACAATAAGTTGGATAAGTTGGACCATGCTGGGAAGATCAAAGACGGCGTCTGATCCAGTTCTGGACCTTAAGTCCGGGGACGCGCTGGAATTCGCGTTCATTGTTGGTGACGAGAGTCAGCGCCGCGGCTCTTGCATGAGCAGCAATCCAGAGATCGTTGCCACCGATCATCTCACCGCGGGTTTCCAACGCTGCGCGAATCTCGCCGTAGGCTGTTGCTGCCTCCTCCGGCAAGGGAATCACAGGCAAAAGAGATACAAGGCGCCCGAGAGATTCCAGCGCGTGGGTGCGTTGCTGGCTTCGCTCTGCTCCGTAATGTAGCTCGCCATAAGTAATCACCGATATAACGGCGTCGCCATGCTGCATTTGGCGGAATCGTGTAGTCACTTCTGGAGGCCGGTTCTGCCGCAAATAGATGCAGAAATTGGTGTCGAGCATATAGCGGGAGCCCATTAGAGACCTTTGCGGCGCTGTGGTTTCGGGTCTTTGCGCTTCTTGGGGAACATGTCCGCTGGCAACTCCGCTAGCAAATCCAGCACGCGGACCATTCCACCAGCTTTCTCTCGTAATACGATTTCGTCGCCGCGCCGGAAAATTTCCACTTCCGAGCTTTTGACCCGGAACTTCTTCGGCAGCCTCACAGCTTGGCTGTTCCCCGACTTAAATACGCGAGCGATGGCCATGATTGCCCCTCCGAGTATATATACAACAATGTATATACATTGGCAAACGCTAATTCCCGAGTCTCACGCCGAGGTAAGACCAGAACGGGCCCCCTGGCGCCCCCGATCGTTTCGTGGAAATCAGTTCAACGCTTTGGAAGAATGGCGGTGATTTGTTTTCCTTTTGCAGCGAGTATCATACGTGGTACGTAACAGTACAGTTATCGAACAATCCCCATTGACATTAAATATCGTATTACGATATATTGTGCGGAAGATGGCAAATGCTATCTCCGATACCGAATATCGAGCCCTTGGTGAGCTGCGCTACCGCATACGCCATTTCATCCAGGAGGGGGATGCGGCGGCTCGACGGTCAAATCTGGAACCACAACAATATCTAATGCTCCTGGCCATTCGCGGTTTGCCCTTGGGCGCGGTGGCGACCATACGCACGTTGTCAGAGCGCATGGCGCTCAAGCATCACAGCGCCGTCGAATTGATTGACCGTCTAGAATCGCATGGATTGGTGCGCAGACGCCGGAGTCAAGGAGACCAGCGAGAAGTATGCGTATCCCTGCTGCCGAAAGGCTCAAAGTTGTTGGACCGCGTCGCAAGCGAGCGCATCAGCGAATTGAGAGCCAGCGGAGTAGCCCTCGCCAATGCCATCACCGCACTTGTGAAACACAAACGCCCTTCACCAATGGTCGCGGAAATAAACGAGTTGACCGAGGCACTGCATCGACCAGGGATCTCGCACAGCGGGACACCGCGGAAAAAAAAACAGGCAGTCATTGCCACGTGGGAGAAAAAGGCGTGCCTAAGGATTTATCCGCGCCCGGGGAAGAACTCCGCGGCTAAATTGCGGAACGAGAGCCTAGGCGACTTCACCACCACCCCCCGGGTAATCCCTATCTCCGCGCTCGCGATGGTGATCGGTTTGCTCTGCGCTTTCGTAGCACTGGCGTTGCTCCGCCTGATCGGCCTATCTCTGCTAATCCTTAGAGCCTGCGCCAGCGCATAGACTCTCCCACTGATCGGTGCAACTGGGCCTGTTTCGAAAGAACGTTCTCCGTGCCGGGACGCTGACTATCGTCCAGACGATAGCCACGGAAGCGGCCACTATCGCCACGTGTCGCGGTCAGCAGAAAGACGTCGGTGTTCGGATGCGTATTTCTGTCGGGAGCGATTCAAGAAGTTTTAGGAGACCCGAGCTACAGGGATACAGCGCGCCGGTTCGAGAGAACGATTGCCCAGACCCATGAGCTGGATCGCACGGCCGATGTGCTCGAACGAGCATTTAAACTAGTCGACGAGTCGGAAGTGGTGGTCTGCGAGAAAACCCCGGACACTGACGCTCACTCACCAACTTGAAACGACATTTTTATGGGCGACTTGTTTTTCAACGGCATGTAGCCCTACATCGACCCGGTACCGCGGCACGATCACCGGCATGCTTGCCGCCGCCGACAAAATTCTTTCTCTCGCGGACAATAACGCCAAGATCGTTGCGGGGCACGGCCCGCTCGGCAGCAAACCGGACCTTATGAAATCCCGGGACATGCTCATCACTTCGCGCGATCGCATTGAGAAATTGAAGTTGACGGGAAAAAGGGTTTGGCTCGCGTTTGCATAAGTTCCAAGAAGGCTTGGAACCACCCGTTGGACTATAATCCGCGGATGGCGTCCGGAGAACATAGTTCGCACCAGCCGGTCCGCTCAACCGATCCGCAGCCGGATGGCACATTGGCGAAAGGCCTCGCCAGTGAGGATATTCTCGAAATATTGAGAATGATTCTC
>JAUTWY010000093.1 GCA_030838305.1 Acidobacteriaceae bacterium | reverse complement strand
GTAGCAATTGGATTGTAGCAATTGGATTATAGCAAGTGCCGCGGGAGTCCGGCTCCTTCGCTGGCTCCTAATCCTGATATCATCGCCAGTCTCGACGGTGCAACCATGCGCAAGCCGATGTTCTCTCTGATTCTCTCGCTATGTCTTCTAGCGTTCTCGACCACCAGAGTGACCGCACAACAGTCCGCCGCGCAACAATACGATCTCGTGCTCGAAGGCGGACGCGTCATGGATCCAGAAACCGGCCTCGATGCCGTGCGCAGCGTCGGCATCCGCGACGGCAGGATTGTGCGCGTCGCGTCCGAAGCGCTGAGCGGACGGCGCGTCGTTCACGCCAACGGCCTTGTTGTCGCTCCCGGTTTCATCGATCTGCACCAGCACGGTCAGGACCTCGAAAGCCAGCGCGTCAAGGCGATGGACGGTGTAACCACGGCACTGGAGATGGAAATCGGTGTGCCCGATGTCGCTCGGTTCTTGAAAGACAAAGAAGGACACTCACTGATCCACTATGGCACGTCGGCCAGTCATGTGGCGGCGCGTGCTCTGGTGTTCGGCATGCCGCTGTCAGGCGGACCCACCAAAACCCACGCCGGCATCCCTGAGATTCTGCCGAAGAGCGGACCCGCGACCGATCAGCCCGCTACACCGGAACAAATCGAGGTCATGCGAGAGCAGCTGCGCGCCGAGCTGAACGCTGGCGGTTTGGCGGTTGGGATGGGTATCCAGTACACTCCCGGAGCAACTCGGCTGGAGGTGATCGACATCTTCCGTCTCGCCGCCGAACGCAGGCTGCCCGTCTACACCCACGTGCGCAGCACCGGCCGTGTCGAGCCCGGCTCCGCTATCGAGTCGATCAGCGAAGTGATCGGAGCAGCCGCCATCACGGGCGCTTCCTTGCACATTGTGCACATCAACAGTAGTTGCCTACACGACTCGCTGGAGTGTCTCTCCATGGTCGAAGGAGCGCGGGCCCGCGGCCTGGATGTAACCACCGAGGCGTATCCCTACATCGCAGGCATGACCTCGATAAACTCAGCGCTATTCAACCCCGGCTGGCGGGAAAAGCTCGGCATCAGCTATCACGACCTCGTGCTTCCAGAGACAGGCGAGCACCTCACCAAAGAACGTTTCGACGAGTTGCATAATTCCAGCACGACGCGCTCGGTGCTGATTTTCGCGAATACGCAGGAAGTGGTGGACAAAGTGATTCCCCACCCTCTGGTGATGATTGCCAGCGATGGCGCCGAAGGCCATCCCCGCAATGCCGGAACCTACTCCCGCGTGCTGGCACAATACGTTCGCGGGCAAGGAACGATCACGCTCATGGACGCGATCCGCAAGATGAGCCTGATGCCCGCTCAGATGCTGGAGCGTTCAACTCCCGAAGCACGACAAAAAGGCAGATTGCAGGAAGGCGCCGACGCCGACATCGTTGTGTTCGATGCAGGTACCGTCAGCGACCGGTCCACCTTCGAGAAGCCGATGGAGCCGAGTGTAGGGGTTCGCTATTTAGTAGTAGGAGGAACGGTGGTAGTAAGTCAAGGTAACATCGTGCCGGATGTGTTCCCCGGCCGCGCGCTGCTAGGCCCTGGAAAGCGTAGTGACTAGTGGAGAGACGGGCGCCCTCGCCCGTCCACCCGACAGTCGCAGCGTCAGCTACCCTCTGCCCACGCCCATGTACTGGAATCCCATGGCGCGCAAGCGCGACGAGTCGAGCAGATTCTTGGTGTCGATGATGATTGGCTGTTTCACCAGGTGGCGAATTCTCGCGAAATCCAGCGTCCGGAATTCGGGCCAGCCGGTGGCCACAACCAGTGCATCCACGCCTTCGGCGACCCCATAGGCTGATTCGCAGTACTTCACCATGCCGTTCAGTTGCAGCCGCGCATCGGGAATCGCCGCCGGATCGTATGCCCGAACGCGCGCTCCACCGGCCAGCAAATTCTGCGTCAGTTGGAGGGAGGCCGATCCCGCAACGGAGTTGGTGTTCGGCTTGAAAGCCAGCCCCAGAATGCCTACGTCCTTGTTCTGCACGGTACTGAGAGCAGCGGCCACTTTCTGCAAAAGCCGGTCCGCCAGGTTCAGATTCACCTCGCGTGCGGCATTCAGCACTTTCAGATCGACGCGGTTCTCTCGCGCCAGCCCGGTCAGCGAGTCCATATCAGTCTCGGCGAAAATTCCACCCATGCCGGCGCCCGGTTGCAGGCAGCGCGGCGCGATTTTCTTGTCCAGCCCCATGGCGAGTGCCAGGCTGACGGCATCGGCATTCACATGTTCGCACAGGCTCGCAATTTCGTTGATGAACGATATCTTGGTCGCTAGAAATGCGGTGGTCGCTTCACGCGTCAACTCCGCTGTTTCGTAATTCGTGACCAGCACCGGAACCCCGCGCATTACCAATGGATGAAAAATCTGTTTCAACGAAGAAACGGCTTCGCTCGAAGGCGTCCCAAGAATAATCCGGTCAGGCCAGTTGAAGTCTTCGACCGCGCATCCGTTGGTGAAGAACATCGGCTGGCACACCAGCAGGCTCTTCAGCCCTTTTTCCTTCAGCATCTTTTCAATCTTTGTGGTCGAACCCACGCGAACCGGCGTGACAATCGACAGCACCTGAAAGCGGCCAGCCGCGGCCGCCAGGCGGAGTACAAGTTCTTCCAGTCCCTGGGCGGAATCTTCGGCGAGAAAAATTACCTGGGCCCTGCGCGCCAATTCTTCCGGGTCCACCGAATACACCAGCCGTCCCGAACGCACGTTGCGCCGAATCACTTCCTGAAGATTCTTTTCAAAAAAAGGTATGTTGCCTTTCGCGACTTCAAGGATGCGCGTGCCATCAGCATGACAGCAGCAAACCGGTGTGCCGAAATCTGCGAGACAAGCGGAGATGACAGTCGCGAGGTAGCCGGATCCATAAACCCCAATTTGCATATTCTCTCTTCCGATCAAACCCGCAGCCTGGGATCCGGCGCCTGGTGTGCAGCCCGTAAATCTATGGTAATCCGACCAATGGACTTGGCAACGGGTAGAAAGTACATGTCCTGCCGATCAGTGAAACAGGCCGCTAGTTGCGGGTTTTCATGGGTTATTGCAGATTGGATTGTATTGGCGTTCCCTATGAGGGTATCGCTTCAGCGATACCGCAAGCTCTTCCGAACCAGCCACCCACTTCAGAGGATGGGGACCGATGCGGATAATGCCGAGACTATGATTTTGACGACAGTTGACCGCGTCCCAGCGGCACCAGCGCCACATCCTGCCAGCCACCGCTTTCCTCGCGTACGAACATCAACTCTTCCACATGCACCTGGCGTTTTCCCGGAAACCGCGCCCAGCGCTCCCGCGCCATCAGGTATGCCGCGCGCGCCTGCTCATCCCGTTCCGTTTTCAAAATCGTGAGATGCGGAATATAGGGCCAACTCTCCTCGCAGCGCAGCCCCCTCCCACAGAGTTGATCGTGCAGTTCACGCATCCGATAAGCCGCCTGCTTCACCTCGATGTAGACCGTCGGAGTCGTGGGTAGAAATGTTTCCACGTCCCCCAGATCGACGCTGAACGGAACGACGCGGCTGCAAGCATCTTCCAGAAATTCGAGCGCGGCGGCTTCGCTTCCCGTCAGTTCCCGCGGAGGAAGGATCGAGAGATGGGCCGCCAGGTGAACCGTGCTCGGGTGGAGTTCCCGGCGCAGCTGTTCCACGAACTCGCCAACCGGATTGCGGATATACGTTACCAACGCGTAGCGTGAACTGGGCATGTCTTCCGAAACCAAAATTATAGCCCGAGCGCGGCATATGGGGCAGTCCACTTTAGGGAGTGTCGCGAATGTCACCCGCATCGCATCGTTTATGATCGAATTACACGTAATCGAACGACAGTCGGGGCGTAGCGCAGCCTGATACTTGATTTTCCCACTGCGTACCGCTGAATTCTGGAATTCTACTCGTCGCCTGCGCGCTGTAAAAGTCCTTGCGGTCGGGCCTATACACTGTCCACAAGTGTTTCGGCAGGCCTTCGCGATTCTTGTCGGATAACTTGCTTGGCTTCTCGGGGAACGTCACGCAAAACCCGTACTCTGGTGACACCAGGGTGTAATGGCCAAATCGAAGCCCGGGTTCTCGAATACCGTCGCCGGATTCGATGTAAGAAGATCTTCGCCGTGCCCGGAAATCACGACAAACAGGCTCGCAAGATGAAAGAGAAATTTTCCTGGCTCGACAATCTGGCAGAAGTTTTGATTCACGGTCAACCAATCGTGCTGTGCCACTATGCCTTACGCGTCTGGAATCGAAGCAATCGCGGATCCTGGCACCTCAACGGACACTCTCACACTGCCTGAAGTTCTCCACTCACTGGGCAAGCCACCTTGCGGCGCGCCAAGGTCCCGTATTTCCGCATCTACGATTTGCGCTCTACCTACGCGACGCGGCTCAGTGCCGGCGGCGTTGCCGACGAGTGGGTCACACAGTTGCTGCGGCAGGGTGACGCGAAGGTTTT
>JAUTWY010000081.1 GCA_030838305.1 Acidobacteriaceae bacterium | reverse complement strand
GAAGGATCAATGGTCTGCTTGGAGATGTTGTCGTTCACTTTGATGTTGATCTTGTACACGCCCGGCGGCAGGTTGGCCGAAGCAATCGACTTCTGCAACGTCACCTGTTCGCCTACGTTACCCATCTGCTCAGTGGACTCCGTCTTCTGCACCACCGGTTTGTTGGTTGCGATGTTGACGATATCGAACTCGAACGTGGCCGATGGCTTGTGCGTCTTATCGTCCACGCCCAGATTATAGACTTGCATCCAGAAGTTTACCTTCTGATCTTTACTCCTCTTAAAGAGTGCGGGCTTGCCGTCGGCGGGCGCCACGCGTGGCCGAACTTTGGTCAGGCCGATCACGAAATTGCCGGTGCTCACGTCCTTGGTCGGCACAGCTTCCATCTGATCGGCAACGATGAGCGTGGAGGTTGACAGCTTGTCATCGGAAAACTCCGGCACCACGATGCCACGGCTCCATAGGCCCTTGCGGTCTCCGTTCACGTCTTTCACCGCGATCTCGATTTTGTAACGCCCCGGACGCAGCGGCAGCGCCTTCCAGTAGACCGAGGAATTCTCCGCCGTACGCGGCAACAGTTCCGCGGGTACGTCCACCTGGGCCGTGTCTTCGAAGGTCTGAACAATTTTGCCGGTTAAGGTAGTTACACGGCCAAAGATATTGACCGTGCCGCGCTGCACACCATCTTTGTTCGCGAATGTGATGTCGCGATACTTCATCTGGATCGTGATCGGGACCAACACCGTGTCGCCGGTAACTTTCACAAAATCCGAGCGCACATCAAACGGCATCAGGTTGGTGATGAGCTTGGTGTTGACGATTTCTTCGAGATCCTTAAATTTGACCGGCGGAGGCGCTTGCAGCTTCGCGAATTGCTCCAGCCGATCAAACTGCTTGGTCTGTAGATTGGCGCTGTTCGGGCCCGCCCCCAGCCTTTCCAAACCACCGCCGCTAAAGCGGCTCGCCTTGGTGCTCATGCCCATCTGTTCGTACATCGTCAAGCCAGCATTCGGAGTGTAGAGCAGCGCGTCCTTTTCCGACCGGTCCATCGTCATGTGGAAGTCTCCGCACATGCAGGAGTCCACAAATTCGATGATGACTTCCTGGCCAATGCCTTCCAGATAGCGATAACGCCAATCCTCGAAGGGGAAGGTTGACGTCTCTCCGCCACCTTCTTCGATGGGCCGCTCGTACGTTCCTCCCGAGGGATGGGATTCAACTTCGTCCGCCGGACCATACATGATGTAAATGCGACCGCGGTCACTTTTCCACCCGGGAATTCCCGCAGCGAAATGCTCGTTGGTATAAGCGATGCGGCGGTAGTGCTCTTCCTTGTACTCGTTCTCTTCGGTGTCGGGCGAGGGATCGCGACGCTGCCAGAAGGCTTCGATGAAGTTGTCGCGTTCCTCGTCATTCGAGAGCTGCTTAAACGCTGCTCTTTCCTCGTCCGTGATGATCCAGACGACGTCCTCGTTCAGCCATTTCTTATACGTTTTACTGAGCTCAATCTTCAGAGATCTCTTCTGTTGTTTCTTTTGCTTCTCATTGGGTGTGCGCTTGAGGGGATCGATCTCATCGCTGGGTTGCGCTTGGGAGCCAGTCACCGTCGCACTGGACTGAGCGTCACCGGCAGCAGCGGGCTTGTCGCCCTGGGCCCGGGCCGTGCTGGCCAAACCTGTGGCAACCAGCAAAAACGTAAAAGATAGAAAGTACTGTGATCGAACCCGGAACATGAGAGGAACTCCTAACAACCGCAAACTCGCGTTTGGGACATTCTAGGCCCTGAGCGCAGGCGAAAGCAAGATTAAGTCGCTTTAACAGAACAGATTGAGGACCCGGAACACCCGATTGCTTGGACGCGACCGGTATTTGGCGGAGTTGCCCACCCTGACCACCGAATTTTTGCAGGCTGGACCCGGGACCAAGCTATAATTTTAGGCGCGATAAGCTGGTATGACCGGGCAGCGCTGCTCCCCGGATTCCCAGGGTTCTGGCACCCCATTACAGGTTGGAACTTTCCTGTCGGCGGGATCGTATCCAGATTGTGTCCCCCCACCTGCGCGGAGCGGTCGGTGATAGCGGCAAAGGGAATCCTGGTAGTCAACCCGCGCCCGGCGAGCCTATGTTGGCTCGATCGGGCTGGAGCCTCGGACGGTGACGGGAAGAATGAAACTTTGGAAGAAAATAGCGATTGGGATCGGCGTGGTCGTCGTGTTGGCAATTATCGTCGGCATCACGGTCCACCAGAGCGGCAAGAATGTAGTTACGGTGCAGAGTGGCAGGGTAGAGCGCCAAGACTTGTCGGCGGTGGTGAGCGCCTCCGGCGAGATCAAGCCAAAGACGTACGTCAACATCGGCGCCAATGCATTCGGCAAGATCACGCATTTGTTTGTCAAAGAAGGAGAGCACGTCAGGAAGGGTCAAGTGCTGGCTCAATTGGAAAATGTCCAGTCGTCGGCGGACGTGAACGCCAATCAGGCTTCTCTGCAAGCTGCCGAGACCGACACCTTGGCCGCCGATGCCGCGCTGAGAACCTCCCAGGCAGACCTTCTTCGCGCGCAAGCCGATTACGACCGCAATAAGCTGGACTGGCAACGCGCCGAGAGCCTGTTTAAGGACGGTCTAATCTCCAAGTCCGATTTTGATAGCCGCAGAAATGCCTGGGCTACGGCCGACTCCGGGCTGGTTCAAGCGCAAGCCCGTGTCTCTCAAGCAAAGGCGCAGAAAGATTCCGCCGATAAGCATGTAAGCCAGAACCGGGCCACACTCACTCGCTTCGCCGATGTCTTGAAGAAAGCCACCTATGCCGCTCCCTTTGACGGCGTCATCACCAACCTGCCGGTGCGCGAAGGCGAAACCGTGGTGATCGGCATTCAAAATTCGCCAGGCAGCACGTTGATGACACTGGCCGACATGTCGGTGATTACCGCCGAAGTGAAGGTGGATGAGACCGACATTGTAAACGTGCACCTGGGCCAGCCTGCGGAAGTGACCATCGACGCGATTCCGAGAAAGATTTTTCACGGCACGGTTTCCGAAATTGGAGATAACGCCATCGTACGTTCGACCGGAGTGGCCACCTCGCAGCAAACTACCGCCAGCGAAGAAGCCAAAGACTTCAAGGTGGTGGTGACGTTGACCGATCCGCCTCACGATCTGCGTCCCGGACTTTCGACCACCGCCAAGATCACAACCGCAGCACGAAGCAACGTGCTGGCCATTCCGATTCAGGCGCTTTCAGTTCGCAGCAAGGCTCAACTCGAGCAGGAGAAAGCGAGTCCTGGCTCGGTGCAAGCGGCGGCGCCCCCGAAGCAGACTGCATCCAAAGACAAGGACAAGGACAAAAACCAGGACGTGCAGGGCGTATTCGTCATTCGCAATAAGAAAACAGAGTTCGTGCCCGTGACCACCGGCATCGCAGGCACCAGCGACCTCGAGGTGTTGAGCGGATTGAGTGAAGGGGATGAAGTGATTACCGGAAGCTATAAGATTTTGCGCACGCTCCGTTCCGGGAGCACCGTCAAAGTCGATAACTCCGCCCCTAAGAAGGAAGACGAAACATAACCTTCGCCGGCTTCGTGCGTCCAACGAAGAAGCCGCTGCGTTTGGGAGAACAAGTTCGAACTGGAACACGAAACGAGCTCTCGGATTCGAAATTCAATCTCGGAGAACCCAGTGGCACCGGAGCAGGAGAAAAACATGGCAACCGCAGAAGTGATCAGCATGTCGCCCAACGCCGTTTCAGCGCCGCCGCAATCCTGCATGATTGCGGCTGAGGATCTTTGGAAGACTTACGACATGGGATCGGAGCAGCAGGTGCACGCTCTGCGCGGCGTCAACCTCCGCATCGAGCGAGGCGAGTACGTTGCCATTATGGGCCCCTCCGGCTCCGGCAAGTCGACGCTGATGAATCTGATTGGCTGCCTCGATACGCCAACCAAGGGTGAATACTGGCTGAACAGCCAACTGGTGAGCGAACTTGATGACGATGAACTGGCGCGCATCCGCAACAAGGAAATCGGCTTCGTGTTTCAGACTTTCAACCTGTTGGCCCGCGCCACCGCTCTGCATAACGTAGAGCTGCCGTTGATTTATGCTGGAGTCCCAACCAGCGAGCGCATCGAGCGCGCCAAGGCTGCATTGACAGCCGTGGGCATGGAATCACGTATGACCCACAAACCAAATGAGCTTTCCGGAGGCCAACGTCAGCGTGTTGCCGTGGCACGGGCGCTGGTCAATCGCCCTTCTATCATTTTGGCAGACGAGCCCACCGGCAACCTCGATTCGCAGACCGGAAATGAAATCATGGCTCTGTTCGACCGTCTGCACGGCGAAGGAAACACCATCGTGCTGGTCACTCACGAGCATGACATCGCCGAGTACGCTCATCGTGTGGTGAACATCAAGGACGGAGTCGTCGAGCGCGACGAGCGGAAGAAATAATTCTCCGCAATGCTCTCCGCGAGCAAAGTAGCGGATAAAACAAAAGACCTCTCAGGCGAGAGGCTTTTGTGAAAACTGATATCAAAATTCAGCAGTCTGAACTATTGCGTTGCGCCCACGGGTTTTGACGCAGCGGCGTCCGTTGACTTGTCGCCCGCGATGAAAAAGTTGTGATCGTAAAGATTGCGGTACATCACTCCGGCAATCTCGGCCGCCTTGGGCCCATACGTAGGCCTGCCGCCTTGCAGGAAAACAACTACAACCACGCGTCCCCTGCTGGTATTGACGTAGGAGGCGAACCACCCGAAGCGAGTGCCGGCGTGTGAACAGGTTCCGGTCTTGCCCAGGATTTCTTCCTCGCTGAAGTTAAGTCCCAGCCGTCGCGCAGTGCCATATTGCACCGCCCCCGCCATGCCCAGGGATATTTCCGGGATCAGCGGAGCGATGTCGAGTTGCCGTTTGATGCGCGGCTGAAAACTCGCGACTTCCTCCGGCGTGGTCGGATGCTGGAGGTAATAGAGCGTTCCCCCGTTCGCGATCGCCGAAACCATTGCGCCCAGCTGCAACGGCGTCATCGAAATGCCTTCTCCGAAAGAGCACATTTTGCCGACGCCGCCCAGTTTCTGTGAAATCGCCTCGTCGGGATACATGCCCGCCTGCTCCCCCGGAATGTCGTAACCAGCTAGTTCGCCCAATCCGTATTGGTGGGCGTAGTAAGCGACTTTCTCGAATCCCAGTCTTCGTCCCAACGCCTCGAAATAGGCATTGTTGGAATGGGCCAGAGCCTGCGTCAGATTCATCCGGCTGCGGCGTCCGAGCGGAACTTCGGTTTCCTTCGAAATCAGGCCCTCATTGAGCGCGGCCAGAGCTACGGAAAGTTTGATGGTCGAGCAAGGTTGCGCACCACTCGACAGCGCCAGCTTCTGGTTCACCAAGGCCAGCACGCGTCCGCTGGTCGGCTCGATCGCCACGACCGTGCCATTCATGTTGCCCAGGGCATCAATCGCCGCCTGACGCACCACCGCGTCTTCGCCGTCTGTAATATCGCCCGCGGCAATTCCTTCGGCAAACGAACTCATGAAAAAGCGTTCGTGATAGCGGTGCCGGCGAGTCGTCGCCGAAGCCCGCGTCAACCCCGGCCTGCGGCCAGCCACGCTGCGGCCGCGCGCCAAGTGGCGGATGCGCCGCCTGGTCCGCTGAGACTCACTCAGCTTAGTGGATTTTGACTTCCGGGTATTCAGTGCGTGGGGATCAACGTGCGCCGCCCAGATTCCAGGCACGCACAACAGTCCTCCTACTATGACCACCAGACGAAGAGAGCGCGTTCCCCACTTTGACATCTTTGGTTCGTTCCCCTGGGTCCGGATTTCTGATCGAGATCTCTGCTCGAATCCTCGATCAGCCGGACTTGCTGTATGTTGAGATGCACGAAGCTTGCCAGGCTTCAGCGGCAAGCAGTAACTTTCTGCCAACTTCGCGATATTACGGGAGTTACGCTGTTTCACGCAACAACAAAGTTTTGCTTGAAGGAAACAGTTGTTTTGACCTAACCCATTACGGAACAAGCACTTAAACGGAACTTACCTTGGTTCCAGAGCCCACAGTAACCTGTTACCTCGTTACTGAAAAGATACTGCACTCTCCTGCAAGGCTTTTCTCTTCATCCCCTAAGTGCCGGTCCGGACCCTTGCACTTTCATGTCGCATTCTTTGCACGTTCTTAATTTTATTTTTCTTATGTTCTCTCTACATTCGCTACATGACTTCTCCGCGTTTGCGCAGGAACGCCGGAACGTCCAAGTCCTCCTTCTCGAAATTTGCCACCATGGCGTTGCGCATCGCGTCGAGCGAAATCACTTCCGCACCCGCATGCCCGATTGCGACCGGCGCAGATTCCGCCACGCTCGCTTCTTCCATCATCCCATCGGACATTCTTCCGTCGGACGCCGGCCGAGGAAACGATGACACCTCGGAATGAACCGGGCCCACGGGATCCGGGAAATCCATGGCGTCATCGTGCGAGGCCGCGAAGGAATTCCGCACTTCCGCATGGCGCTGGCGAGGCCGGCTCACTTCTCCGAAGCCAGTGGCGATCACGGTAATCTTCACCGCATCCTTCATCTTCTCATCCATCACCGCGCCAAAGATGATATTGGCGTCCTCATGCGCCGCACTCTGGATAATGGTGCAAGCTTGCTGCACCTCAGCCAGTTTCAGCGAAGCGGAACCGGTGATATTAATCAGGATACCGCGTGCCCCGTCGATCGCACCCGCCTCCAGCAGCGGTGAAGCAATGGCCCGCCGGGCGGCGTCCGCCGTGCGGTTCTGGCCGCTCGCCGTCGCCGTACCCATCACGGCGTAACCCATTCGCGCCATGATCGTCTTCACGTCGGCAAAGTCCCGATTGATGATGCCGGGAATCGTAATGATGTCGGAGATGCCCTGCACGCCCTGCCGTAGAATGTCATCGGCCACTCGAAACGACTCGAAGAAGCCGGCATTCTCCGCCACCGCCAGCAGCTTTTCATTCGGAATCACGATGGTGGTGTCGACGGATTCCATCAACTCGGCGATTCCTTTCTCCGCCTGCGTCATGCGCCGCTTTCCTTCAAACGAGAACGGCTTCGTAACCACCGCGACGGTGAGCGCTCCCATCTCACTGGCCAGTGACGCGATGATCGGAGCCGCGCCCGTGCCCGTTCCGCCGCCCAGCCCAGTGGTCACAAACACCATGTCTGCGCCCTCAAGCGCTTCAATAATCTTGTCGGAATCCTCCAGCGCCGCTTTACGCCCCACTTCCGGATTCGCTCCCGCTCCCAGGCCATTCGTGAGCTTCACACCCAGTTGCAGCTTCACCGGCGCGCGCGACAATCGCAGCGCCTGCAAGTCCGTGTTGGCGACGATGAACTCGATACCCTCCACTCCGGCATCGATCATCCGGTTTACCGCATTGCCACCGCCACCGCCGACGCCGATCACCTTAATCTTGGCATCGTTGAGCGGCTCCTCGTTGAAACTGATGCGAATCTTTGAATCGCTCTTTGAATCGTTTTTCATTGTGTCCACCTCTATCTGAATTTCTGTTCGTTTCCGCTTTCCACCAGTGGCCAGAGGTCAGCGGTCAGTGGCCGGTAAAATAGCCTGATTTTTTGACCGCTGACCACTGATCACTGACCACTGACCACTGCTTTCATCCCACCAGCAACGCCTTCAATCTCGATCCCCAGCGATCGCCCTGAAAGCCGCGCGCCACGCGTGCCCGATGCCCGTAGTGCGCCATGCCCAGCACCGTGGCATACTCCGGCTCGGCCAATGTGACCGGCATTTTGGCCAGCGGCGTGGGCCAGGATAGTCGCACCGGACGCCGCAATACCGATTCGGCCACATCGAAAATCCCGGGCAGGCGCGAGCCTCCTCCACTGATCACGATCCCCGCCAGGCAAGCGTCAAACATGCCGCCCTGCCGCAATGTCTCCCGCAGCATTTCAAAAAGTTCCCGCGCCCGGGGCTCGAGAATTTCCGCGACCAGCCGCTGTGGCAGCAGGCGCGAAGGCCGGTCGCCGACCGACGGCACCTCGACTTCGTTCCCCTCGGGAATCAGTGTGACGATGGCATTGCCATAGACCTTCTTGATTTTCTCGGCTTCCGCCAGCGGCGTGCACATGCCAAGCGACAGATCACTGGTGAAGTGGTCGCCGCCTAACGGAATCACTCCCGTAAAAGCCACCGCTCCTTGCAGGAAAACAACCAGTTCCGTGGAGCCCGCGCCCACATCGGCCAGACAAACTCCCATCTCCCGCTCATCGACCCGCAGCACGGAATCAGCCGCCGCCAACGGCTCAAAGACGGTGTCATCCACGTGCACTCCAGCTCGATTCACCGCCGTGATCACGTTCTGCACTGCGCTCGTCGCCGCCGTGACTAAGTGAACTCGCACTTCCAGACGCGCCGCCATCATGCCCAGCGGATCGTGCACACCCGCTTGTCCATCCAAAATGAATTCCTGGGGCAGAAGGTGCAGCACCTCGCGATCCGCCGGAAGCGGAATTGCCCGCGCCCGTTCCACCGCCCCCTTGATTTCATCGCGGCCAATTTCTCGCGGACGCGTGCCCAGCGTGGCCCCGCCATGACTATTCACGCCGCGAATGTGCGCCCCGCCGATGCCCACGACGGCATGTTCCACGGCTGCCCCCGCCGCGTCCTCAGCCGCTTCCACCGCTTTCTGAATGGCCGCCACTGCTTTGTCCAAATCAACGATGACGCCTTTGCGCGAGCCACGCGATTCCGCCACGCCGTGCCCGCGATAGCGCAAGCCGCCGTCCGTGACTTCAACCATCAGCGCGCAGGTTTTCGCGCTGCCCACGTCAATCGCCGTCAAAAAGCTTCCCTGCTGGTTCGCCATTTGTTATTCGGTCCCCAATTCATTCCTCAATTCGTTCCACTGAATTCGTTCTGAACAATTTTGCTGCGCTTTCAAAAGCTTGCCGCTCACTGCCCCGCTCCCGGATTCGGCTGACTCTTCGCCACTGCTGGACTTGGCTTCGGACCGCCGCTCCCCGAAAACTTTTTCGCCGGCCGCTTCCCTCTCGACGCAGGCTTCTTTGCGCTGACAGGTGTCGTCCTTGGTTTTGAACTAGGCCTCGAAATCTTCTTCGCTCTTGTCCTTACAACTGGCTTCCTGGTTCCAGCTGCTTTTGGATCGAGTTTCTTCGCCGTCAACTCAAATGCCGGCTTCGGAATCGCACGATCATGTGCACCGACGCGCGTCAGCAAGGCCGCAGGCTTCACTCCTGCTGCTGCCGCCGCGCGCGCCACGGCCGGACTCAAAGCGGCGGTCTTCGCCGTTCGCTCCATATCCGGATTCACGATGATCTGGTTGTCGTAGCGCAGATCCACTGACTCCAGCTTCTGGAACTGCTGCCGCCAGGCTTGCGCATGGGTCACATAAATCTTGTAACGCCGCAGGTAGTCCGACGATCCCAGATGCACCAGCACATCGCCCGCCGGATCGTTCACCCGCACCTTCACATCCTCCAGATCGGAAAGATCCACTTCACTCAGATCCTGCGAGTAGCGAGCCCCGCCCGAGTCCAGTTCGCTCACCATCTCGCGATAAGCTTTCATTCGCGGAGCGCGCGTCGAAAGCGGCTCTCCCGGATTCATTCCCAGAATTACAGGGAAAGAAAATTTGCGTTTCGGCGATAACTCCATCAGCGTGCCGCCCGCATCAATCAGCGCCATCCTCGGACCAACCCGGGCGAATGCCACCGGCGTGCGCTCGTGAATCTCGACCTTTAACCGGTTGGGGACAAACCGCATTACGCTCGCCGATTCCACCCACGGAATCTGCTCCAGTTGCGCCTTCTGCTGCGCCAGCGGAATGAAAAAAATATTCCGCCCGATGTCGCCGCCCAACACTTCCATGAGTTGGGCTTTGCTCACATTCTGCGTGCCAGTGACTTCGATGTTGTCGCTCGATTCCACGCGGAAGCGCCAGGAGCGCTCGCCGTAGCGATACAACGCGGCCGAGCACATCCCCGCAAAACACAACACCAGAGCCGCCACCACGGCCCACAACAAACGATTGGCAGTTTTTTGGGGAAGAGAACTTCGGCGGGCGGAGACGCGCTTTTGCCCGCGCAAGAACGGAGATTCTTCGTCCACCTCCAGGTCGACAAGGCGCGCGTCCATGTCCGAGTCATGGATCTCCTCGCGCACACGTTCAGCGCTGTGTGGGTACAACTCCTCCTGCAAGATGGTGGGCCCTGATTTCCGCGCCATCAGTTCAGGTCAGTTGTCGCTGTGAATCGCTGAGCCTTCAAACTATAACTTCATTTTGAGATTAGAGATAGAAAAAACATCGGAGTTTTGCACACAGGAATCGCATTGGGCATCATCACGATTTAATGAAAGGAGCCCATGTGGCGACAGCCGCCTCGGCTGTCCCGGCCAGGGCAAAGCCCGGCCGGCTCCGTCCAACTGCCGGCTCACAGAAAAAGCGGACGCGTTATTCGCGTCCGCCGTTTAGAAGAGAGAGAGAAAACTTAAATTGGCCCGCCACTGGACGATTCGAAATTCACCCCCGGAACCGGAACCCTCATCACATGCACTCGCGGAATATTCACTCGCACCCGCGGACAAACGACAGGACCGTTTACCGCATTAAACGCAAGCGGCGAAAACCGCACTCGCGCCACTTCCGTCTCAATCCGCTCTCGATTCGCTTCCAAGCGCGCCAGCGCCGCCTCTTCGCGGGCCGACATCGCTTCAAACTCCGCCACTCCATCCTGCGTCCGCGCAATCTTGGTCTGGAACCGAGCCATAGCGCTGGCCACCCGGCAGGAAGCGGCCTCGTTCCGGGCACCTAACGCGCCGGCCTTGGCCGCGAACCAGTCAACTCTTCCCGCAGCCAGCGCCAGCACAGCCCCTGACCGGTCGGCAATCCTGGCGATCACCCCCTCCACATTCCGGTGCACCCATTCGGCGCCGCCATCCTGATAAATGCCATTCAAACCCAGGGCCAATACCCCAGCCGCCAGCCATCCCCAAGCCTGTGTTGATTTCATCCCCTTATCTCCCATCTGGCTGTTTGGACGAACCCATCCCAAATCCGTTAGCAATGAAAGATACGCCCCCGGGAAGAAATTAGTTCCGTGCCCGCTGAGGCAAAGAAAATCATGTGGAGACAGCCGCCTCGGCTGTCCGGTTTGGGCGAAGCTCAGCCGCGCTGGAATCCGCTGAATCCATCTGAATCACTCAAGGCAGCGCTAGACCCGCTCCTTTAACTTCTCCACCACCATCGCCCCCAACTGCGAAACGCTCCCCGCCCCCAGCGTAAGAATCATGTCTCCGTCCTGCGCCGCCGCGACTGCCGCACTCACCGCATCGGCGAACGAACTCACATACAACGCGTTCCGTCCACCCTTTTCGCGAATCGCCCGCGCCAATGTTTCCCCGCTGATGCCCTCGATCGGCTTCTCGCTCGCCGCATAAATATCGAGCACGAACAGCGAGTCCGCGTCTCCAAACGCAGTAGTGAACTCTTCGATCAAATCCCGAGTGCGGGTATACCGATGCGGTTGGAACACGACCTGAATCTTGCGAAACCCACACGACCGCGCCGCCGCCAGCGTCGCCTTTATCTCCGTGGGATGGTGCCCGTAATCGTCTATCACGCTCACCCCCGCAACCCGCCCGCGCAAGTGAAACCGCCGGTCAACCCCGCGGAATTGATCCAGCCCCGCGCGGATCGCCTCCACCGCAACATCAAGCCCCACGCCCACCGCAATCGCCGCCGTCGCGTTCAGAATGTTGTGAACTCCCGGCACATGCAGCGTAAACTCACCCAAATCCCTCTTGCGATAACTCACGCGAAAGCGGCTTAGCGGCTGCCCATCGCCCGGGACATGCTTCGGCACACCGGCCGCTGCGTCATTCGTTTCCAGCTTGATCAGGAAGTCCGATCCACGCTTTGTTCCGTAAGTCACTGTGCGTCGCTGCGCCTGCGGCAGCAACCGTCGAAGCAGGGGATCGTCATTGCACACCACCACCATGCCGTAAAAAGGCACGCGATCCATAAACTCCAGAAAGGTTTTCTTCACGTCCCGCATGTTGCGGTAGCAATCCATGTGTTCGCGATCGATATTGGTCACGACAGATAGAATTGGTGACAACTTCAGAAATGACCGGTCACTCTCATCCGCCTCGGCCACCAGATACTGCGACTTCCCCAGCCGCGCGTTGGATCCCATCGCGTCCACGCGCCCTCCGACGACCACTGTAGGATCGAGCCCGCCGCCCGCCAGCACCGCCGCCACCATCGACGTCGTAGTCGTCTTGCCGTGCATGCCCGCGATGGCAATGCCGTACTTCAGCCGCATCAACTCCGCCAGCATCTCCGCCCGCTGAATCACCGGCACGTGCAGCTTGTGAGCCTCGATGACTTCAGGATTCTGTTCCCCAATTGCCGAACTGGTGACGACCACCTCCGCTCCGGTAATGTTCTCCGCGCGATGCCCTTCAAAGATCGCAGCGCCCAGGCCGGTAAGCCGCTGCGTGAGAACAGAGCTCTTTAAATCGGAGCCAGAAACCTTGTAGCCGAGATTCAGCAGCACCTCGGCAATCCCGCTCATGCCGATCCCGCCAATCCCCACGAAATGAACCTGCTGAATCTTGGCAAACATATCGTGTCATCCTGAGCGAAGTGAGGGCTTCGCGAACGCGAAGCACTTATGCAGTCGAAGGACCCCTTTCACTCGGACATGACCATGGACTCGTCAAGGAGTTCTTTCAGCTATTTGTGCGCGTGGCTCTAAGAACAGAGCTTAATCCTACGAAGTCGATCCTTGCGCTTCCAGGCAACGTTCATGCCATATTCCCGGCGCGCCTTCGATCTCCTACAACGCGTCGCCTCCGTGATAAAACCCAACGGACTTAATCTTGCCAGTCTTGCCCGCATAGTCGAGTTGCTCCGTCTGCAATTCATTATGGAGCTTCCAGGTCCGCAGGAAGTCTTCGAGTCCATCACGCTTCGCGATCTGGACCGCACTCCCCTTCGAATATTTCTCGCGATAAGGGAAGCTTCCAGTTTCTTACATAGAATTTCTTGCCTAGAACTTTTCCCACCTTCCCGAGAATCCGTGGAAATCCGTGGCTAGCTTTGTTCTACTCCCGCCACCCGCGCCGCCATCGCCGCAATATCCCGGGCAGCATTCGGATGCGCCAACCCTCGTGCCGCCTCGCTCATCCGCGCCAGCCGCGCCGGGTCGCCAAGCAATGCCGCAATCGTCTCCGCCAGCCAGACTCCTTCCAGCTTCAACTCCTCCACCACCACAGCCGCCCCTGCCCGCTCCAACACCTCCGCGTTCACCCGCTGATGATCGTCCGCGGCCCGCGGAAACGGCACAAAAATCGCCGGCTTGCCCGCCGCCGTGATTTCAGCGACCGTGCTCGCGCC
This sequence comes from Acidobacteriaceae bacterium, assembly GCA_030838305.1. Taxonomy (GTDB): domain Bacteria; phylum Acidobacteriota; class Terriglobia; order Terriglobales; family Acidobacteriaceae; genus Sulfotelmatobacter. Next base: position 898 of record JAUTWY010000081.1, on the reverse strand, counting down.
CGACCGGCACACCACCAAATCCGCCTGCGCAAATGCCGCCGGCATATCTTCGATGAACTTGAAAACCTCCGCCGACTCTCCCGTCGTATCAGCAAGTGAGTGGTACGCTGCCAGCGCGTCATTATAGTCACCCTCGCCGGTCTGATGAATAATGTGAATACCCGGCGCCTGCCGCCGCAACTCCGGCAGACAGCGAATCATCGCCTCATTGATCGCGTGCGCTCCCTGGCTACCGCCAAACACCAGCACAGTCGGAGGCCTGCCGGGCTTCTTGTTAGGCTCCAAAACCGGAATCTCAAAGAACGCCTGCCGCACCGGAACTCCGGTCACTTCCGCCCGACGAAAATATTTTGCCGTCTCTTCAAAGTGCACCGCCGCTCCCGACACTAACCTCGCCACCACTCGATTCGCAAATCCCGGCACCACATTCGGCTCAAACGCCAGCGTCGGAATATGCTTCACAACCGCGGCCAGCATTGCCGGACCCGACGCATATCCGCCCACGCCAATTACCACGTCCGGGGCAAATTCATTCAGCATGCGGCCCGCGTCCCAAACCGCGCGCGGCAAATCGAACGCCGTCTTCGCCCGCGTCATCAGGCTGACATTCTTCAGCGCCCCCACTCGCACCAACTGCAGCGGATACCCTGCCGCCGGAACCAGACGGTTCTCGATCCCCCGCGCTGTCCCGATGAACAGCACCTCGGCGCCATAATTTTTCTTGAGTTGGTTGGCGATGGCCAGCGCCGGGATCACATGCCCCCCGGTCCCGCCGCCCGCCAGAATGGCCCGCATGCAGTGACTATAAACGAACTGTCATCCGGAGCGGGGTAAGTGCTTCGCGAATGCGAAGCCCTTCCGCGGTCGAACGATCCCCTTCGCTCGGACAGTGCCCCAG
>JAUTWY010000073.1 GCA_030838305.1 Acidobacteriaceae bacterium | reverse complement strand
CAGTCATTGAAACTACCGATCTGCTTTTCGCAGTCGACTCCATCCCCGCCGTGCTCGCGGTCACGCTCAACGCATTCATCGTTTATACGTCGAATGTTTTTGCCATCCTCGGCTTGCGTTCGATGTTTTTCGCCGTCTCCGGGCTTATGAAAGCTTTTCGCTTCCTGCACACCGGGCTGGCAGTAGTGCTGGTGCTGGTTGGCGTCAAGATGATTTCTGCGGATTATTTCCCGGTTCCGACGCTGGTGACGCTTGGCGCGGTGGCTGTGGTTCTGGCGGTATCAATCGGGGCGTCGATCGCGTTGCCCGCGAAGTCAGCCTAGACGAATCTCGCGCTCTCGCTTTTGACCACCGAGTGCTTCAGGAACTTCTTGTCATCGTGGGCCGGATAGTCGATGCGGTAGTGCGCTCCACGGCTTTCTTCTCGCGCCAGCGCCGACCGCGCCACCTGGAGTCCCGTGAGATGTAGGTTGGCCGCCTCGTGCGACCGCCGGGTGCGCGGGTGCGCCAGCCTCGGCGAAATCCCCTCCAGCACTTTGATCGCTTCCTGCATACCCAGCCGCGTACGAACGATGCCAGCGTTCTTCCACATCGCGTCCTGAATCTGGCCGATCAGGTCTTCGATTCCTGCGTCCACTGGTCCGTTCTGTGAGGCAGCTCTTTTCTCTTTTCTTTCGGTTTTGGGTGCGTGTTTCAATTCTTCCCGCATCGCGATTCCCGCACGCGCTCCGTACACCAGGGCTTCAAGCACCGAGTTGCTGGGAAATCGATTCGCTCCGTGGACGCCGGTCGAAGCGGTTTCCCCTGCTGCGTAAAGGCCCCTCAGGCTGGTCTTGCCATCCAGGTCAGTGCGCACGCCGCCCATCGAGAAGTGCGCCGCGGGACGAACCGGAATTACGTCTTCAGTGATGTCGATGTTGTGCTTCATGCAGATTGCATGGATGCGCGGGAAACGCTTCTGCACTCGTGCGGCATTCATGTGCGTCAGGTCGAGGTAGACGAAGGGATCTTTGGCGCGGCTGACTTCCATCTCATGCACAATGGCCCGCGCCACCACATCGCTCGGCGCCATCTCCCCCAGCGGATGGTATTTCTGCATGAAGCGGTCCATCTCAATATTCCGCAGATACCCCCCCTCGCTGCGCAGCCCTTCCGCCAGCAGAAAGCGTGGCGCCTTCTTCATGTAAAGCGCAGTAGGATGAAACTGAACAAATTCCATGTCGCTGACTTCCGCGCCCGCGCGGAACGCCATGGCGACTCCGTCCCCGGTAGCTGCCTCGGAATTGGTCGTGTTGCCATAAAGTTGCCCAATCCCACCCGTGGCCAGCAATACCGCTGAACAGGCTACTTCTGCCGGCAATTCCTTCTCGCTAATCAGCGAAACGCCGGTCACGCGCTGGTCTTCGCTTTGGAGTTCCGTGGAAAATTCGAATTCCAGCACAGAAATGTCTTTGCACTTGCGGACCTTATTCCCCAGCAGGCGCAGGATTTCGTTTCCCGCCGAATCTCCCGGGGCGCGCAGAACATGACTGTGGCTGTACGAAGCTTCGCTTTCAAACACAAGATTGGCTCCGCGGCGGTCCAACTGCTTGCCCCACGCGATAAGCTCCCCGATGCGCTCCGGGGCTTCTTCAATTAGAGTTTTCACCGCCTCGGGGCGACAAAGGCCGTCGCCCGCAATCAAAGTGTCCTTCAAGTGAAGAATCACTTCATCTTCATCGCTCAGCGCTGCTGTAACCGCGCTTGCGGGGTTGGAATACAGAGACTCCTTTTTTGCCAGCACCAGCACGCGTCCCGCCGTCGCAAGTTCGATGGCGGCTCGCAAGCCGGCCACCCCCGCGCCAATCACTACGAAATCGGTCTCGGCTGGAAGACCTTTCATAGACGGCAAATGTTACCACTTCCTGCGACTCTTCGATCAAACTCCCGGAGCGCATAGGCTATTATGGAATTCCCATGGCGCAGGTCACCATCCATGTCCCGCCCCGGCCCTATCAAGCCAGGATTGAGAACGGCTTATTGGCGCGCTCCGGTGCTTTGCTGGCGGAGTTACTGCCGCAAGCCAGCAAAATGTTTGTCGTAACCGTTCTGCCCGTGCGCCGGCGCTGGGGCGCAAAACTAGTACGATCTCTGGTTTCCGCTGGCTTCAGGCCTCAAGTCATCCAGATGCCCAACGGCGAGCTTGCGAAGAAGCTGAAGACCGTTGAAACTCTGGCGGAGAGATTGTCTCGCCTGGGCGCCGATCGCAAAGCGGTTCTGATCGCTCTGGGCGGTGGCGTTGTCGGCGATGTCACGGGTCTGTTGGCCTCTCTTTATATGCGGGGTGTGGAGCTGGTGCAGATTCCCACCACCGTCCTGGCCCAGGTGGATGCTTCGGTCGGCGGCAAAACTGGCGTGAACCTTGGGGCAGGGAAGAACTTGCTGGGGACGTTTCATCATCCTCGCACTGTCCTCATCGATCCCGAAGTTCTGCGCACGCTTCCCGACCGCGAGTTTCGAGCCGGACTGTATGAGGCGCTCAAGTGCGGGATCATTGGAGATCTCGACCTGTTTCTGCGTTTCGAACAGAAGCGGGCACAGATTCTGAAGCGCGATCCAGTGGAACTCGAAGGTGTCATCGCTCAATCCGTCAAGTTGAAAGCGGAAGTAGTCTCGGCGGATGAACACGAAGGCGGCTTGCGCCGCGTTCTGAACCTGGGTCATACCATCGGTCACGCGCTCGAAGCGGAGACCGGCTACCGCACCCTGCTGCACGGTGAGGCGGTCGCCTGGGGAATGATCGCCGCCACAAACATTGCCCTGACGGTTGGTCGCACCGACAGCGTGACCGCAGGCCGTATAGCCGACGCCGTGCTGAGCTTGGGCCGTCTGCCGGAGCTTAAAGTGAGCGCTCGCAAGATCCTCGCGCGACTGCAAGCCGACAAGAAAACGCAAAGCGGAGTGGTTCATTTTGTGCTGCCGCGCGAGATTGGAAAAGTTGAGATCGCCGCCGATGTGCCCGACAGCGTCGTGATCGGTGCGGTGGAAGAGTTGCGCCGCCTGTCTCGCGGTGGATGGGGGAAATAAAATGATTGATTGATGATTACTGATTGCCATTGACGGCTCCTGGATTCCGGCGCCTGCCGCCCTTCCATGAACAATCAAGAATCATCAATCAACAATTCTGCCTTTCATGGCTGAACCCAGCAAACTCGTGATCGGCGCGGCTCCGGAAGGCGCCCAAGATGCGGACTCCGCGGCGCGCGCGGTCCGCGAGATGTTCACCTCGATCGCGCCGCGCTACGATCTACTCAATCACGTATTGTCGTTCAACGTCGATCGCCTGTGGTGGCGCCGCACAGCGCGCGCCTTCGCGCACATCCTCACCCAGCCCGACGCTCGAATCCTGGATCTTTGCTGCGGCACCGGGGATATGACCTTCGCTTTGCGCAAGCAGTCAGCGAAGCGCAGTCCGCAGATATTGGGTGCTGACTTCTCTCATGCGATGCTGCAACGCGCCAGGTCGAAGTCGCTCAACAGAATGTCACAAAACGGCACCGCCACAATCCCGCACTGGATCGAGGCCGATGCCCTGTGCCTTCCGTTTCCCGGCCAGTATTTCAGCCTCGTAACCTCAGCCTTTGGATTCCGCAATCTCGCCGATTACGACGCGGGCCTGTTCGAGATCGCGCGCGTGTTACGTCCCGGCGGGGAGTGCGGCATCCTTGACTTCAGCGAACCCGATGGAGTCATCGGCAAGCTTTATCGTTTGTATTTCAAACAAGTGCTACCGCGAATCGGCACCATGCTGTCCGGCGTCCGCGGACCTTACGTCTACCTACCCAACTCCGTCGAACGCTTCCCGCAGCCGCAGGAAATGCTGGACCGCATGCGCCGCGCTGGCTTTCGCAAAGCCAGTTGGACGCCCTACACTTTCGGTATTGCAGGATTGTATCGCGGGGAAAAGTAAGACGCGTGCCAAGGAAATTATGTCGTCGAGCTTTTAGTTGCCGCCGGCATGTTCTTAAAGCTATCGGCAAACGCATCCGCAATCGTATTGCGCATGACGTGCTCATACTCGCCGCCCAGGAAAACCCGCAGCCGATCCGTGTTCATGATGTATTCGCCGCTCATATAAGGGATCGCCTCGGGGGGGATGGCTGAGATTTGGCGCTTCCAGAGAAATTTCAGCACGAGCGCCATCGCCCACTTTCCCGGAACCCGCACGAGTTTCGCCTGTGCGATTTCGATGCAGCGGGCGAACGTAAGCGGCTCGCCACGCCCCGCTACATTCAGAATCGTCAGCCTCTGTGCTTCCGGATCGCGACGCAGGATGTGATCGATCAGCCGAGCCATATCGTCCACGTGCACAAACTGAATTTTATTGTCGAGATAATGTTGCCCGTACGGCAACATGCAAGGCAGCCGCTTGCCCTCCCTCCGCATTCTCTCTGCTCGCGCACTCTTGCCGTTGGGAGTGCCTCGAAACGCACCCAACAAGTAATTCTCCACGCTGGACCCGGCAAAAATATGCGGACGCAAAATGTAAACGCTGCACCCACGCAAGGCTGGCGCTCGCGTCTGCACTACCTCGTCGGATTGCTTCTTATGAATGGCGTAGGGCAGCGTGTGTGCCGCCAAAACAGACTCTTCCGTCGCCGGCCCCGGCAAGTTTGGACCATAAGCAGAAACGCTGCTGGGAAAAATGAATTGCCGGATAGGGGAATCCGCCGTGCGGTTTGCCTCAGTGACAGCTTCCATCACCCGCGCCGTGCCGGCCACGTTGATCTGCCACATACGCTCCACATCGAGCACGCCGGTGCGTACCGGGTCGATTACGAATGCGAGATGGATTACTGCTACCGGCCGCATGTCGCGCAATAATTCGAAAAGCGTGCGCGTGCAAGATTCCTCACCCAAATCCAGGCGCTCAAACTGCAGAGGAAAATCGGTCTGGGGTGGACCCAGATCCACCCCGACTACCGAGAAATCCCCCAGCAGCGGGAGCAACCTTGATCCCAGGTTTCCCGCAATGCCGGTGATCACGACGACAGGTTTCGCGCTCAGCATCAGTTCGGTTTCGATAGAGGATCTTGTGCCGCCGGAGGCTGCGCTGGTGGATTCGCGGCCGGTGGCGGAGTCTGGGGCTGGGCCTGGGGCTGCGTCGGCGGCGGAGCCATTTGCGGATGCATATGCCGCGGCGGTGCTTGACGCATCCCAGCCGGTTCCGCTGGGGCCGCCTGTCCAAAGTAGGCTTCGTTCGGCACAGCCTGGAACGAATTTGTGTACTTGTCCATGGTTTCTTTCATGTGCTCGCTCTTTAGCTTGTTATGGATTTCCTCCTTCACCGCGTCGAGGGGAAGCGTCTCTCTGCTTACCACCTTGTATACATAGTGACCACCATTGTCGCTGATGACCGCCGAGACCTCGCCCGTCTTGAGCTCAAACACCGCAGCATGCGCCGGAGGCAGGCCGGTACGCCGCACTTTTGGCAGGTTCACCGTCGGATTGTCCACTTTTGTGCCAGCCGCTTCGAATGCTTCTTTCTGTAGCTTGGCGAAATCCTCACCCGCCGCACCGCGTGCCCGCAAGGTCTCGGCTAGCTTATTCATCTCCTGCTCGCCTTGCTCCTGTTTGGCTTTGTCGGCGGCTTCTTTGGCTTTTTGCTGCTCCTCGGTTAGCTTCTCCGGCTCTTTGCTCTCGTCTTTCTCGTCGGCTACGGCCTGCTTCAAGCGCGGGATGAACAGACGATCGAGCGAGTATTGCTCGTAGGCTTCAGGATTTTTCTTATAGTAGTTGGCGATTTCCGTTGCCGGCACTTTGTCTGACTCTTCCTGCACCGTGCGCTGCAGTTGCGTGGTCAAAATCTGCATGGTGGCAATCTTTAGCGTCTGCTTGAACTGGTCAGTCTTATCCAGGCCCTTCTGTTTGGCGATCTCCGACATTGCCATGAATCGGGGAAGTGCCTGTTCCAATTGGCGTTTCAATTGCGGAGTCACATTCGGCGCAAGGCCGTTGGCAATTGTTTCGAACTGTGCCCGAGTAATTTCGATCTTGCAGTCCGCCGGTTTCTTCGCGGGAGCGGGAGTCGCCTTGGCGGTGCCAGTCTTCGGCGCCGCCGCGGCCTTCGGTGTCGCAGGACACACACCCTTGATCGTCAATACGACGGCATTTGCTGGAACCTCCGCCGAGGGTTCTGACGCTTTGCTCGCAGTGCCCGGAGCCTGCGCCGAACTCGGCTGCGCCGGAGTCATTTTAGGCTGAGCCTGCCCCCAGGCCAGCGTTCCCAAAAGCACACACAGCAACCAACTCTTACCCATACAATATTCCTCCAGGATTGGTAGATCAGGAAGTTGGACAACCGAACCTAGCATCCTAGCATGGGAATCAGCCCTTCGTGTGACTTCGTGTCCGCAGCCTGCCCTGAGCAAGTCGAAGGGTGGTTGATGATTTTAGGATGGCGCCAAGCGACGCCGATTCCCGTTGGCGCATTTCCGCATTCCCAGCGATAATCCCATCATGTCCGGGACGCCGGCCCTTTACTCGCCCAATGCCATGCGCGCCGAGAAGCGTGCAGTCGCCGGGAATTCGGTGGTTGCCGCCCTTCTGATTACCGGGGGAAAAATCGCCGTTGGCGTCACCACGGGCAGCTTAGGCATACTTTCAGAAGCCGCGCACTCCGCGCTGGATCTGATTGCGGCCGCACTCACGTATTTTTCGGTAGGAGTATCCGACAAGCCCGCCGATGCCGACCATCAATACGGCCATGGCAAAGTCGAGAATTTTTCCGCATTCGTCGAAACCGGCTTGCTCCTCATTACCTGCGTCTGGGTAATCTACGAAGCGATCGTCCGCCTGTTCTTCCGCCGCGTCGAAGTTGAACCTTCCCTGTGGGCCTTCGCCGTGATGCTGATCTCCATGGCGGTAGATTGGTGGAGGTCACGAGCTCTCGGCCGGATCGCAACCAAATACGACAGCCAGGCACTTGAAGCCGACGCGCTGCACTTCTCCACCGATGTCTGGTCCGCGGGTGTGGTCGTGCTTGGACTGGCGCTAATCCTCCTGGGACGTACCTATCATTTGGATTGGCTGCGCGACGCCGATCCCATTGCAGCCCTGTTCGTCGCCGGGGTCATCGTTTCTGTGAGCTGGCGTCTGGCGCGGCGCACCATCGACGCGCTGCTCGATGCCGCTCCCGCCGGTGTCCGCGTTCAGATCACCGACGCAGTCTCACGTGTGGATGGCGTTCTCGAAATTGGCCGAGTGCGAATTCGCCGCGCCGGCAATCGTTATTTCGCCGACCTCGCTGTGGGCCTCGCCCGTACAGTCACGTTCCAGCGCTCCGAGCAGCTGGTAGCTGCGGTAACAGCCGCAGTCCACAGCATTCTTCCTGACGCCGACGTCACAGTTCAGCCTTTGCCTCGTGCCGAGCGATCGGAAAACATTTTCGACCGCATTCGCGCCGTCGCTACCCGCCACAACCTTAATGTCCACGACATCAGCGTGCAGGATCTCACTGGCCGATTGCATGTGGAGCAGCATGTCGAACTCGACGAGCGCATGACCCTCAAGAATGCCCACGATCAAGTCACCGAACTCGAAGCCGACATGCGCCGCGACGTGCCAGAAATCGCAGATATCCTTACCCATATTGAAAGCGAGCCTGCCACCATCGAAACTGGCGACGAAGTGGTGCGCGACGCCGGCCTCGAGCGTCACCTCAAGTCGGCAGCCAGTCAGTTTCCAGAGATCATTGACACCCACGACATCCAAATTAAGAAAGTGCGAGGCCGCCTCTACGTCTCCTGCCACTGCACGCTGTCGGACGATCTGCCGCTGGCTCGCGTCCACGACATACAGACTGAACTTGAAATTCACTTCAAGCAGGCCGCTCCGGAACTTTTCCGAGTGTTGATTCATCCCGAACCGAGCACCGACAACCGGCGGTAACCCGAAACCGAGGAGAAATATTTGAACACATTTCCCACGCCCATTCTGCTGGACATCGCGATTTTCTTCACCGCGCTGTCGTGGGGACTGGGCATGTATTTGGCCGACAGAAAAGTGTATGTCTTCGCGTCCCTCGCCATCGGTTGCTTCGTATGCCTCTTCGGTTACAGCGTTGCAAGCCTCGGCGCACCTCCATGGGCGGTGGTCGCCGCGCCAATTCCTTTGGATTTCGTGCTTCTGTGGTACGTTCTGAGGAGTCTGCGGAAGATGCTCTTGGCCTATCCCGCGATCTGGGCGATCTATATCGTGTTCCATGTCCTGTTAAGCAAATTTCTTCATTTCGACTCGCTGATTCCCGCTTGGAGATTGCACTCTTGAACGGAGCGAAGAATCGCATCTGAGACGAGAAGGAGCCCCTCAATGACTGAAGCTCGTACCACTTGGATTGAAAAACAGCGCTTCAACGGTATCGCCGGCAGCGGTCACTCGATCGTGGTCGATGGCGACAAAGCTGGCGGTAACAGCCCGATGGAATTAGTTCTCATCGGGCTCTGTGGCTGCACCGGCTATGACGTGGTCTCGATTTTGCAGAAGAAACGCGAACCACTTGCCAGCCTTGAAGTCCGCGCCGAAGCCGAGCGCGCTACCGAGCCGCCCTCCGTCTACACGGAAATCCAGCTGATCTACCGCGTCGGCGGTAAAGTTTCTCGTAAAGCCGTCGAGGACGCAGTCCGCCTTTCGAAAGAAAAATATTGTTCGGTCTCAGCCATGCTCGCGAAAACCGCAAAAATTACCGCCGTGATTGAGTACATTGAAGATTAGTTCGTCGTGGTAGTTCTCGCGTGTCCGGAAGCGGTCGCAGGCCCCCATCGGCCTCCTTGACCACTCCCGCTCTGGTACCTCATCATCAAATCGATTCCCGAGGCCACCATCCCGACCGAAAATCACGAAAGCTCGCGTCCGCACCCGCTGCGCGGTTATCTTTTCATCGGCTCCGCCGCATTTCTCTGGGGAGTGTCCGCCGCCCTGGGCCGCGCCGTCTTCACCGGAAAATTCCCGTTGGGGGGCGCCGCGCTGCGTCCTATCGATCCGCTCATTCTTTCGCAAACCCGAACAACATTCTCTCTCCTGATATTGCTGGCGTTGCTAGTCGGCTCAAAAGGCTGGCAGCGCATCAAGTTGCCCGCGCGCGATCTCGCTTACTGCTTTCTTCTGGGGACGTTGGGCGTGGCCATCTCGAATTATTTCTACTACGTCGCGATTCAGCGAACGAATGTCGCCATTGCCATCGTCATGCAATACACCGCTCCGGTGTGGGTGCTGCTGTATGTCGTAGCTCGTGGCCAGCAGAAACTCTCATTGCAAAAGGTTGCTGCCGTTGCCCTGGCAGTGACCGGCATCGCTCTTGTCATCAATCTTTTCAGCCCCGGTTCCGCACTTCACCTGGATGCGTATGGACTGGGCGCCGCACTATTGGCCTCATTTTCGTTTGCCTTCTACAACATCGCCGGGCATCGCATCCTGGCCCGCCACGACCGCTGGCGCATTCTAATCTGGACGCTCGCCGCGGCCTCCGCCTTCTGGCTCGTCGTCAACCCTCCGTGGAAAGTCGTCGCCGCCCACTACGCGCCCATACAGTGGCTGTTCCTGTTCGTTTTCTCGATGATCTCGGTGCTGGGGGCCTTCTCACTCTACTTCCTTGGTTTGCAGCATCTCGAGCCCACCCGCGCCATCATCGCCAGTTGCCTCGAGCCCGTGTTCTCCATTCTTCTGGCCGCTTTACTGTTGGGCGAAGTGTTGCGCCCGATTCAGACGTTGGGAATCGTCTTCGTGCTCGCCGCTATCGTGATCGTGCAGCGCCCATCCCGCAGCATCGCGGAGGAGTCTGTCATGGTCGAGCCCATCGAGTAGGGTTTCAAATCGCGAGCACGGATTGAGACATATCCGCTTACAACATGCCCAGAGCCCGGAATCGATTTCAGATCCGGTTTCGTTGACTTGCCTCTTTCATGGACGTAGGATTCTGCTCAAATGATTGGCCAAAACATCTCGCATTACCGCATTGTCGAGAAGCTCGGCGGCGGTGGGATGGGCGTGGTATATAAGGCCGAGGACACGCGGCTGCATCGCTTCGTGGCCCTCAAGTTCTTGCCTGTGGAGGTTGCCCGTGAGCCGCAGGCTCTTGCTCGTTTTCAACGCGAAGCTCAAGCCGCGTCCGCGCTGAATCATCCCAATATATGCACGATTTATGACATCGGCGAGCAGGATGGCGAGGCCTTCCTCGCCATGGAGTTTCTGGAAGGTGTGACGTTGAAGCACCGCATCGCAGGCCGTCCGCTGGAAATAGAAACTCTGCTGTCGCTCGGAATTGAGATCGCTGATGCGCTCGATGCCGCCCACTCCGCTGGCATCGTGCATCGCGACATCAAACCCGCAAACATCTTGGTCTCCAAGCGCGGGCACGCCAAGATTCTGGACTTTGGATTGGCGAAGGTGACCCGTCCGCTCAGTTCGTCCAGCCAGATCACAGCGAATCATTCGCAGACGCCGACGGTTGACGACGAGCACTTGACAAGTCCGGGTGCAATGTTGGGCACGGTGGCCTACATGTCGCCGGAACAAGTCCGCGGGAAGGAACTGGATGCACGAACCGACATCTTCTCCTTCGGAGCGGTACTGTACGAGATGGCGACGGGGACGCTGCCGTTCCAGGGCGAAAGCGTGGGGGTGATTTTCAAGGCCATTCTCGATGGGGAACGCATTCCGATTGCTCGTCTGAATCCCGACGTACCCACCGAACTGGAACGGATTATCACAGAGTGTTTGGAGAACGATCGGAACCTCCGCTACCAGAACGCTTCAGAGGTTCGGACCGATCTGCTGCGTTTGAAGCGCGACTCAGGCCTGACACAGCTCTCCGCGGCGCAACTACCAATGCAACCGGGAAGATGGTCACGTTGGTTAATCCCCGCTGCGATTTGCATCGTTGCCGTCATGGCACTCGTTTTTCTGAGTGCCAATCGCTGGAAAAATTCGAGTCCGGCTTTGCAGACCACACTTTCCCAAGTGACGTTTGCTGAGGGAGTCGAAGAATATCCCGCGTGGTCGCCCGACGGGAAAAACCTGCTGTACACAGGCGAGGTCGGCAAAATCCACAAAATCTTCCGGAAAGATTTGGCGTCCCGGCAGGACACACAATTAACGCATAGCGATTTTGACGAACTCCAGCCAGCCTGGGCGCCGGACGGAAGACAAGTTGCCTTCGTACGCGCCCATCAGCCCGGCGTGAAGCTCCAGCCCGGCGACGTTTTTGGACTATTTCAGGATGGAGACGTATGGGTGCTCGATCTTGCGTCCGGCAAAGAGAGCAAACTTGTTGACAACGCCTTTAACCCGGCATATTCACCCGACGGCAGGCGCATCGCAGTAGACGCGTCCTGGGCCGCCCCACGGCGTATTTGGGTGGTGGATCGCGAAGGCCACAATCCTCAGCAGATCACGACTGATACCAGCGAGGAAGTTGCCCATGTCGCCCCCTCCTGGTCTCCTGACGGCAAGAAGATCGTTTTCCAGAATCTGGTGCGAACGAAATTTGATATTCGCGTCGTGAACCTGGAATCGAAGCAGATGAACTGGATTACCAACGACCTGTTCAGCAACATACGTCCGGCGTGGTCGCCATCCGGCAAGTTCATCTATTTTTCTTCCTACCGGAGCGGCGGTATAAACATCTGGCGAGCACCCGTCAAAGCCGACGGGATGGTCAGCGGTCCGCCACAACAGGTGACCACCGGCGCCGGACAAGATGTTGAAGTGGCCACCTCGCCCGATGGCAGAGCTCTCGCATTTGCCACGCTGCATCAGAATGCCGACCTCTGGAAACTTCCAGTCCTCCCGCAGACTGGACTGGTGAAAGGCTTGCCTGACGCGGTCGTCAGCACGACCCGGGAAGATAGCCGGGGCGCGTGGTCGCCCGACAGTAAGATGTTGGCCTTCAACTCCGACCGTGCGGGGGACATGAATATCTGGCTGCTTTCGCCGGGGGATGCCAACGCGCGCCAACTTACTGCCGGCCATGGTGGCGATTTCCAACCGAACTGGTCGCCCGATGCGAAAAAAATTGTCTTCTTCTCTTCTCGCTCGGGAAACCCGAACCTCTGGGAAGTAGAACTCGCGAGCGGTGGATTGAGGCGTTTGAATTCGAACTCCGGCATGAACGTCAACCCTTTCTTTTCTCCCGATGGCGCATTCATCGCCTACCAGTCAGACCAGAGCGGAAGGTTGGAAGTCTGGGTCATGAACTCCGACGGCAGCAATCCGCGTCAATTGAGCAATGCTGGGGTCTCCGGTCATTTCATGCGCTGGTCAGGGCGGGATCTGATTTTTCGCTGTCCTTGTGGCGGCAAACCGGCAGTGATGAAAGTTTCTCTCGACGGGGGCGAGCCCCAGCCTTTTGCTGAAATTATGGGCGGCGCGCACATGTCTTTTTCACCAGATCGTTCCCGGATCATCGACGTTGTAGGCCACAAGGTGTTATGGGTTTCGCCACTCCATGCAAGCAAGCCGGAAAAGATTTTCGAGTTTCCCGACCCCGACGTGCGAATTGATTACCCGGTATGGTCGCCGGATGGGAATTGGGTACTGTTCGATCGCTTCAAACCACAAGGAGGCGACGTCTGGGCCATGAGCGGCGTGGAGTGACCGGCGTGGAGTGATCTCAAAAATCAAATCACTTACTTCTTCGTACGCCGCAGCAGATGAAAATATCTTCTAGCCGTCTTCACGTCCTTCGCGATCTGCTCGCGCAATGCCTCGACCGACGGAAATTTAATTTCGGCGCGCAACCGGTCGAGAAAGGAAATCTCGACCTCGCTCTCCGGCGTCAGATCGATGGGATGAAAATTGAGCAGGTGCGACTCGACCGCAAACGAGTCGGCTCCAAATGTCGGACGATTGCCCACATTCGTCACTGAATCAAAACATTCGGTCCCGACGCGCGTCCAGGTGATGTAAACGCCATCCTTCGGCACAAGTTCCTCATAGCGCGCGAGATTGATTGTCGGCACGGTATATTTCGAGCCATAGCCGCGACCGCGCCCCGGCGTGCTCAGAATGCAGAACGGACGCGCCAGTAAATGCCGCGCCCGGCTCACTCTCCCCTCGCAAATTAATTTGCGGACGTGACTGCTCGAAACCGGCTCGCCCCGCAGTTTCTGCTCCGGGTAGACCTCAACCTCAAAGCCCATCTCCTGCCCGAACTGTGTCAGCAGATTCACATCGCCCGCAGCCTTGTGTCCGAAGCGGAAGTTGTAACCTTCATGCACTTCGCGGACATGCAACTTCTTCTTCAGGATGCGCTCAGCAAATTGCCGTGGCGTCATCAGCGAGAGATCGCGTCCAAATGGCAGCACCAGTACCGCATCAATTCCGGTGCCTTCGAGCAACCGCAGTTTCTCGGGCAGGGGAGTAAGCAACTTCAGCCCGGAGTCCGGCCGCAGAATGCGCCCCGGATGCGGCTCAAATGTCACCGCAACAGCTTTGCCCCCGCTCTTCCGCGCCCGCCCCACAATCTCGCCGAGCACGAACGCATGCGCCCGGTGCACTCCGTCAAAATTCCCCACGCTCACCAGCGACGGTCCAAAGTCCGCTGGAACGTCCTCGAGTTTGTGAAAAACTTGCATAGCAGTGGCCAGTGATCAGTGGACTGTGGCCAGTGGTCAGAAAGCCAGTGTTCAGAAAGAGTTTCACTGGACACTGATCACTGCCCACCGGCCACTGAATTTCAGATTTCAAACTCCAACCTTAGCCCGTCATACGACAGCCGCACATGCGGTGGGAGGGACGCGTTCGTCGCCTCGTGCGGAAGGTCATGGCAAATATGCGTGAAGAATGCCCGCTTTGCTTTCACCCGCTCCACGATGCGCAGCGAATTCGCCACGGTCGAATGCGTGGGATGAGGCTTATGCCGCAGCGCATCCAGAAAGAGAATGTCCAACCCTTCCAACTGGTGGAACGACGCGTCCGGAATTTCGCTATGGTCGGTGAGGTAGGCGGCGGATCCGAAGCGAAAGCCATAAATCTCCGTCTCGCCGTGGATCAGCCGTACCGGTTCGAAGCGCGCGCCGAAAACCTCGACGGGCCCGTCGATCGGACGCAACTCCAGTTGCGCCAAGCCGCCGAATTTGTAATTAGCGTCGAAGATGTAACTGAACATCTTGCGCAAGAAAGCAGCTGCATCCGGACGGGCGTAAAGCGGCAATTTTCCCGGCTTGTGACGATAACTGAGCGGACGCAGATCGTCGATGCCCAGAATGTGATCCGCGTGCGTGTGCGTGTAAAAAACCGCATCCACGCGCGTGATGCGCTCGCGAATCGCCTGTGCGTAGAAATCGGGTGTGGTATCGATGAGCACCACTTTGCCCGCATACTCGAGCATGATCGATGGGCGGGTGCGGCGGTCGTGCGGATCGCTCGAGTAACAGACGGCGCAGTCGCATCCCAGCGTGGGCACTCCCATCGACGTGCCGCTGCCCAGCACCGTCAGCGTAGCCTTCATACCGTGGCCTTCATGCGCGAGCCTTCCTGCTCGGGCCTTATGATCATCGCCCGCTGGTTCCAGTGGCGACTCCGGGCTGCGGCGGACGTGCCAGGGCATTGGTCACTTCCACGTAGGCCATGCGCACTTCGTAGAGGCTGTTCTGCAGGAAAGTTTCTTCCGTCGAAGTCAGGTTGCCCTTGGTCTTCTCCGCCAGAAGTGCGAGTGTGTCGATCGTCTGCCGCGCTCCGATGATGTCCATGCGAGGCTGCTCGCCTTGCTGCTGCATCAATCCCAACTGCAGCATCGCCGTCATATAGAGCGATGCCAGGAAGCGCTCGAAGGTCATCTCGAATTCTTTGGCGGACCGGCCACTGAGCTCCACGCGCGAATCCAATTCTTTGGAAGATTCCCGGTAAGCTTCGGCCTGCGCCTTTTGCTCGGCCGCAGTAGGAGCGGCGGGCATCCCTTGCCCCACACCAGCGTCTGCCTCGGCGGGAAATGCCGTAACCGGCTTGGCAGGAGGCGCAGTCTCTTTCGTCGTCGTCGGAGCCGCAGTTGGAGGCGCAGCGCTCCTGGGCTTTTCTTCTTCTTCGCGAATATCACTGCGTAAATCGCCGTCCTCGGTAAACAAGCGACGGTCAGTTACTGTAAATCCGGATTCCTGTCTCTTTTCAGCCATGGCGTCTGTCCTCGTAGGTGACCATCGTCAGAATCTTGATGAATGTCATGCCCTGAAACCTAATTCTTAGACTTTGTGCAGCACTGCCTCATCGGCCTGCCGCAGCGCGTCGGTGTTGAGCGGCACTGGAATCACGACGGCCTTCGCAGTTCCAATCGTAACCTCGCGGCCCGGCACTCCCACCTCGCGCCGGATGTAGCCCAGGGCAACCGTCCGCTCACCGGATGGCGTCGAAAGAACCGCGACACTCGTGACTTCGCCAACTTCCTTTTCGCCGGAGACAATCTTTGCCCCTGCCGCGATGGACGCTGCGCCCTCGGCCAGGAAGCCGGTAAATTTGCGATGCACGTTGCCGCGCGACCGAATACGCTCCACAATCTCCTGTCCCACATAGCAACCCTTGTTAAAGTTAAGGGCGCGCATCTGTTCGGTTTCCTGCGGCAGGTCGCGCTCGCGGATGTCAGCGCCATACAGTGGAATGCCAGCGGCGACGCGCTGCATCTCCAAAGCTTCGCTGCCCACCGGCGTCGCTCCCGCGGCCAGCAATGCCTGCCAGGTCTGATAGACGCCCTTAGCCGCGAGCCAGATTTCGTAAGACTCATACTGCGCATCCTCGCCGCGGATCACGGTACACTCCACACAGCCGCAATCGCACTTGCATTGCGGAGTGATTACCTGCAACGGTTGCATCTCCGGAAGTATGATTCCTGCCGCATTCAACAGTTCCCGCGCCTTCGGCCCCGCCAAACCCAGCGCGGTTTGCTCGTCGCTGAGATTTTTTATTTCAACATCGTCCATGATGATGAAATGGTCGAACGTCGCGATGATTTTCTCCACTTGGCTGCGATCAGTCTCGACCAAAAGGGTTTCCCCCATGTTGTAGACGTGCATGTCGCCGAGAATGCGGCCTTGCGGGTTCAGCAGGAAAGCGTAAATACCATGTCCCGCGGGGAGATCCCGGACATTATTAGTGACCATGCCATTCATCCAGCGCACCCGGTCGCCGCCAGTTAGCGCGATTCTGGCGCGGAAGCCCAGATCATAGATTCCACAGCCGTGCAGCAGGGCAGAGAATTCATCGTGAACGTCTCTAAAGCGCGCGGCCGTGGTGACCCCACGGTAGTCGTTCGTCTGGACCGGTAGCGCTGTGCCCTCAGTCTGCTTGCTCAACACCTCTTGGAGCGGGGTGGAAATCATTGAATATTGATTATAAGCGATAGCAGGCGACCACTTTGGGTTAGCTTGGAGTTGAGGATTAAGACCCAATTAGGGTCTTGAAGCCGTGGAATCAATACTCATTCTGCTCAGCTTGTGTTAGCTTTCTGCCCGTGGACCCGCAAAATACTTCCCGGAAGCGTATCGCCGTCATCCCCGGAGATGGGATTGGGCAAGAAGTCATTCCTCAAGCGCTAAAAGTTATCCGGGCCGCGGGAGCCGACGTCGAGTTCAGCGAGTTTGACTGGGGCGCCGACCGCTATCTTCGTGATGGTATGACCGTTCCTCCCGATGGCTTCGCCATGCTGAGCCGGGACTTCGACGCTGTCTTCGCCGGGGCGTTTGGCGATCCTCGGGTCAAGACCAATATCCATGCCAAAGAGATTCTTCTTGGCATGCGCTTCCAGATGGACCTCTACGCCAACGTCCGTCCGGTTCGTCTGCTCGATGCCACGTTATGTCCGCTCAAGGACGTCGCGCCAAAAGATGTGGATTTTGTTGTTATCCGCGAAAACACCGAAGGCGTTTACATCGATGCAGGCGGAGTATTCAAGCAGGGCACGCCGGATGAGATTGCGATTCAGGAAGACATCAACACGCGCAAAGGTGTAGAGCGCATCATCCGTTACGCGTTCGAGTATTGCGAGCGTCATAAGAAGCTCGATGGCTCTCCGCGCAAACGGGTTCTGATGTGCGACAAGTCGAATGCCATGACGCATGCCGGGGGATTGTGGCAACGCGTATTCAAGGAAGTCGCTGGCGAATTTCCCCAGATCGCGGCACAGCACATGTACGTGGACGCGCTCTGCATGCAGATGGTACGCGATCCGCGAGCGTTCGATGTCATTGTCACCAACAACATGTTTGGTGATATCATCACCGACCTCGCCGCCGGCTTGCAGGGCGGCCTCGGGATGGCGGCCAGCGGCAATATTCATCCCGGCAAGACGTCGATGTTCGAACCGGTACATGGTTCCGCCCCCCCCATCGCTGGAAAGAACATCGCGAACCCGTTCGGCGCGATTCTGACCGCGGCCATGATGCTGGGGCATTTGGAATTGACGAAAGAAGCGGAGAAGATCGAAAGCGCAGTGTTGGCAGCAGTGCTCCAGAAGAAGACCACGCAAGATATGGGCGGGACGCTTGGGACGCGAGAGGCCGGCGAGTGGGTGGCGGAGAGGGCGAGCACTTAGCGACGACAAAGGATAGACTCCATTTCAATGGATAG
>JAUTWY010000050.1 GCA_030838305.1 Acidobacteriaceae bacterium | reverse complement strand
AAGAACACTAGAGCGTATTGCCGTCATCGCGACCAGCTCCAGATAAACTTTCTCTTCCTCAGGACTGCCAGCGCACAACCTTGTCCTGAGCCACCGCCGGCCCCTGGACTGGCTGCACCGGTGCATGCTCCGGCTTGGTTTCTTTGGGCAGCGTCAAGATTGACTTCGCGGCCAAAGACTCCGCCACCGCTGGCAGCGAAACGCGCAACGCCTCGCCGATCGTCTTAACGTAGTGAATTGTGAGATTCTCAACTTGCTCGGGCGTGAGATCCTCCTCAACATTCATTTTGTTTTCCGCCGGCAGAATCACTGTGGTGACTCCGGCACGCTTCGCGGCGAGCACCTTCTCTTTAATGCCTCCCACGGGAAGCACGTTGCCACTTAGCGTGATCTCGCCCGTCATCGCAGTGAGCGGCCGGATGTGATGACCTGACAGCAGCGAAACCAGCGTCGTTGCCATGGTTACGCCTGCCGAAGGACCATCCTTAGGAATCGCACCCGCCGGCACGTGCATGTGAATGTCGTGGTCGGCAAAAAAGTCTTCTGCGATGCCCAGATGCGCCGCGTTCGAGCGCACCCAGGTCAGCGCCGCTTGCATCGACTCCTGCATCACCTGGCCGATCTGTCCGGTCATGGTGAATCCGCCTTTGCCTTTCATGACGTTGGCTTCGACAAACAGTACATCGCCACCGGAAGGCGTCCAAGCCAAACCCACAGCCACGCCCGGTCGTTCCGTCCGTTCCTCGATTTCGCCCTCGGTGCGGATCTTGATGCCGCCGAGAAATTCCTGAATGATTTCCTGCGTCACCACCAGCTTTTCGGTCTTGCCCTCAGCCAATCGCCGTGCCTGCTTGCGGCAAATGGTTCCGATGGTGCGCTCCAGGCTGCGTACCCCCGCTTCGCGCGTATAGTGACGAATCACATAGCGCAGAGCATCATCCGGGAATTCAATCTGCTCCGCCGTGATTCCATTCTCTTCCACCTGCCGCGGGACCAGATAGCGTCGCGCGATGTGGAGCTTTTCTTCCTCGCTGTAGCCCTGCAGTTCGATGATCTCCATGCGATCGCGCAGCGGCTCGGCAATCGGGTCAAGCATGTTCGCCGTCGTGATGAACAGAACCTTCGACAAATCGAACGTGACATCAAGATAGTTATCGCGGAACGTCGAGTTCTGCTCAGGATCAAGCGCTTCCAGCAACGCGGACGCCGGATCGCCGCGGAAATCGCGCCCCACCTTGTCGATTTCGTCGAGCATGAATACCGGATCCTTGGTTTCAGCCCGGCGAATGCCCTGAATGATTTGTCCCGGCAATGCGCCGATGTAAGTGCGGCGATGGCCGCGGATTTCGGCTTCATCGTGAACGCCGCCAAGCGAAAGCCGTACAAACTTCCGCCCTAACGCGCGCGCGATGGATTTTCCCAGCGACGTTTTGCCCACGCCAGGAGGTCCCACAAAACACAAGATCGGCCCCTTCATATTCGGCTTCAGCCGCCGCACGGAGAGATAGTCGAGAATGCGATCCTTAACTTTCTCCAGATCGTAGTGATCCGTATCCAAAATTTCCTTGGCTTTCGGGATCTCAATCTCCTGCCCTGAAGTCTTTGCCCAAGGCAGCACGGCCAGCCACTCCACGTAGTTGCGCGTGAGCGAATAGTCGGCCGCCATCGGAGACATGCGCGCCAGGCGTCCCAACTCCTTGAGCGCCTCTTTCTTCACTTCTTCGGGCATCCCGGCATCGTCGATTTTCTTTTTCAGATCTTCGACGTCGCGCTGGCCCTCATCCTGCTCGCCCAATTCTTTCTGGATCGCCTTCATCTGCTCGCGCAGGTAATACTCGCGCTGGGTTTGCTGAACGCGGTCCTGCACTTCGCTCTGAATTTTGTTGCGCAGTTGCTGCACTTCGAGTTCTTTGGCGAGATGCTGGTTGATCTTTTCCAGACGCACTCGAATGTCGAGTGTCTCGAGCGTGTCTTGTTTGTCAGGCGTCGAAAGTGACGGCAGCGAAGACGCGATGAAGTCCACCAGCCGTCCGGGCTCGTCAATGTTCATGGCCACGGTGGATAGCTCATCGGAAAGCGTAGGCGAGCCGGCAACGATCTGCTGGAATAAAGTCAGCACATTGCGTTGCAGCGCTTCGATTTCGGAACTGTCCGGCGGTATCGCCTCCGGTATCGGCGACACGCGCGCGCGCATGAATGGCGTCAACTGCGTGAATTCGCCTAACCGTACCCGCTCCAGGCCCTCGGCAAACACAAACAGGCTCTGGTTGGGCATTTTGACGACTTTATGGACGATGGCCGAAGTGCCAACGGTATAAAGATCGCTCTGCTGGGGAGTGTCCACGCGCGCTTCGCGCTGCGCGACCACCACAATAGTCTTGTCCTCGCCGAGCGAATTGATTAGCTGGACCGAACTCTCACGCCCTACGGTAAGAGGTAGTACAGCGTGCGGGAACAAAACGGTATCCCGCACAGGAAGCACGGGCAAAGCCCGTACGTCATTGATTTCCCGATGCTTAGGAACTTGCTCGGAAAGCGGTTGCTGGCTCATTGGCTCTCCTTGAGTGTAACTCACTCAAGCTTAGATGACACTCTGCCGGAAAGGTTTCATTCCTCACTCGGACGGCTGAATCTCCTTGCCATTCTATCGGCACTTTCCAATGTTTAACACGGTGCCCAAGGTGCAGCGGCTACCGCGGATGGTTCCTCCCGCCCTCGGCTTCCAAGAGAACCACTGTTCTTACTTAGGGGTGAATTGCGACAGATCGTGAATTCCCAGCTTCTTCTCCAAGTCCGCCACCGTATCGACGATCTTGAAAAAGCCTTCCTCGCCAAACAGCTCGTCTTCTTTTTTTTCGAAGTCTTCCCCCAGCGCGTCATATTCATGAGCTGAGACAATGGAGCGGAACGCGGGAAAGAGAACCGTATCCTCGCGGGCTTCATGCGGCCGGTACATGCGCAGGAACGCCCGCAGTGCATCGCCAAGTTTGTCGCTGTCGGAAACATACTTGAGCGTAGCTAGAGACGCCAGTTCCCGGATCTGCGCCGTCAGCACCCGCCCCGCTTTGTGCTGCGCGAGAAGAGTATCCACCAGGTTGACCAGTTTGCCGGCTTTGCGAAAGCGGGGAAAAAGAAAATCCTCTTCCAGCTTTTCGTGATACTCCTCGACGAAATAACGAATAATATCGGCGGCGCTGGCCAGCACGGAGCCATCGAAAGTCTGTTTGGCGGTAAGCCTCCGAAGGTGCTCATCGTAGATGAGCAAAACGCGATTCAGCACCCCGTGCTCGCGCATCAGATCTTCGGCGGGGGAAATCTTCTCGCTATCCTTCTCCTTCTCTTTCTCTGAGGATTGTGGGTTTTGCCGATTGGCGTACGAGATTACCGGGACCAGCAGTCCCGCACCTGCAATCGATGTGCGTTGCAGAAAATCGCGGCGATTCGGGG
>JAUTWY010000049.1 GCA_030838305.1 Acidobacteriaceae bacterium | reverse complement strand
CGCATGCACGTAGCACAAGCGTCGAGATGCGCCTGCACCGCCCGCATCTCGTTTCCCGTGACTGCCCCGTCTAGATAGGGAGACAACAATCCCCTGGCTTCCGCGCACTGCATCGTCACACGCTTCGTGGAAACGGACTTCATGGCCACATACTTCATGGCATCACCTCGACCCTTCTACCCCCTCCAGCAACCCGTACCCGCAAACTCGCTTCTTCCTCCAGCAAACTCAGCCCTAATTCTCCGCCGACCTCGCGCACATACGGCGCCAGCCGCTGTTTCAGCGCCTGCCGACCGCGTGTCAATCTGGATTTCACCGTCCCCAGAGAGATCTGCAAGACCTCCGCAATCTCTTCATAGGACATTTCTTCCAGGTCTCGCAAAATCAATGCCGTGCGGTACGGCTCCGCCACCTTCCGCAATTCTCCATCGACCCGCTGCTGCACCTCACGGTGCGCCACACTCTCGAATGGGGAATCGCGCTGATCCGTCATCGCGTTCCGCATCGCTTCATCTTGGCCACCAAATCCGTCCGCGTCCGCCGGTTCGATCGAGGTCTCTTGCGCCTTATGCCGGAACCACCATCGCTTCCGGTTCGCCGCCTCGTGCAACGCGATGCGGTAGATCCATGTTTTCAAACTGGACTCACCGTGGAACTGCTTCATCCCGCGAAACACTTTTAAGAACACATCCTGCGTGGTATCTGCCGCGTCTGCTGGATCGCTTACCATTCGATACACCAGCCCGTATACCGGACGCTGAAATTCTCCAATCAGCCACGCATACGCCTCTTCCGAGCCAGCCTTGAGCTCCGCGACAATCGCCGCTTCCTCGACTCGTGCTCCAATCGCGCTCGCCAATTCACCCAAGATTGTCACTCCCGCGATATCGCGTCTTGCTGTCTACAAAGTGATTATAGGAGTACCCGCCCCGTTCCGAACCGAAAAATCACCAGCAAGTCGGTCCTTAACCCTATCCAAGATAGACTCCACCCAGCACCCCCGAGTTCCCAACTGTAAGTGATTTATTTGCAGCAGCGCTCCCATTGGTAACCCTAGCCGGACGACCTTCAGAGAATATGAGGTCCGCCTTGCCCCTTAGTTGGGATGCCCTCCCTTCTCCAAGGAAAAAGCTTGACATTCATCGTCCTGTAACAGTATGTAGGTCGGCATCCGGCTAAGTGTCTGGACCACCGGACCGATATTTCACCTTTGGCCCGCGCTCCGCCGGTCAGTGCTCCCGTCTACCACACAAAGACTGGAGACCTTGTTGGAGGTCCCCCTTGAAGGCTTTTCCGATCACATCTGCTCGTGAGGCTAATCACTGCAAGGACAAAGCCTGCGCGGGGGCCTTGCTAGCCCTGTCACAGAAGTAACGGTCTTAAATTCATTTTCCTCGGAGGCTGTTCCAAATGAAGAAAGCCGTCTCGCGTTTCGTCGTGTTGACTTCCGCAGTTGCTCTGGCCTTGGCCGCCATGGCGCAGCAGCAGGAAAACCATCCACCCAACAACGCTCTCGCTCTATTGCTGCAGTCCAAGGGAATCCTCTCTTCCAGTGAATTAGCGATGATCAACCAGGCGTCCTCGGCTGACGAGGCCAACGCGCGCCTGGCTCAACTGCTCGTAGAAAAGGGTCTGATCAGCCGGCAGGAATATTCCTCCACCGTCGCGCCCCTCAGCATGGAGTCCTCTGATCTCCACTTGTCGAACGCCGTTTTACACACCACTACCGTGACCCAAGCCGCCACCAGTCCAACTGGAACTCAGCCGGCTTCCACGGGCCCCCCTATTATTTCGGCCGTCACGCCTCTTCGGGTGCTGCCGATCGATGTGCCCAAGCAGGGTGGCCTCATTCCGGACATCAAGCTCGGCAGCGGCGCGAAGATGAAGATCTACGGATTCTTTAAGGCCAGCGCCATCGAAGACACTGCCTCGAGCGGCGGTCCCACCTTTGGCGATCAGGATTGGCCGCTTCCTCTATTGATTGGCGGCGATACCGGCCCCACCTCGGGCGCTCAATTCCATATCAAAGCCCGCAGCTTCCGCATCGGCAGCCAGTTCGAATGGCTTCCGAAAAATTCGAATATGACGATTACCGGCAAGGTGGAAGCCGACTTCGAGGGCGACTACACCGACGTCAGTAACCGCAACATCAGCGCCGCCCGTTCCAGCCAGTTTGGCATTCGCCTCGCTTACATGCGGCTCGATACCAAATTGGGTGGCACCTTGCCCTGGTTTGCTGAATTCGGCCAGGACTGGTCACTCGTGTCCTCCTCCTTACCCAGTCTCTTCGAAACCACAGGCTTGGGCATCGGCATGGGCTCACTCTGGGAACGCGCTCCGCAATTTCGCACCGGCGTTCAATTCCATGCTGGCGATCTCAAGATCCAGCCGGAGTTCGCGCTCGTCCTGCCGATTGCAGGCTCCTCCGCCCTAACCCCCGATCAAAGGGCTCGCTTTGGGGACCGTGCAGGCTCTGACTCCAATCAGCCTGGTCTGGAAGCCAGAGTCGTCCTACAGTTCCCGCTCTCCCACAACTGGAAGGGTGTGGCGCCCGCTCAGATTATCTTCAGCGGCCATCATGCCCGGATGAATGAAATCATTCCTCACGCTGCACAGGTCGCCGCCACCAGCTTCACCTGCGAGACGACCCCCTGCACTATCCCGCCCTTCCCGGTGTTTACCAGCGGCACTGTCCCCAACCTGGGATTCACCACCGCCACCACCATCCTCAACACTCCGAATTGCGGCGCTTCCTGCAACCTGGAAGAGTTCTTTCCTCGCGGAACTCAGATTGGCAACCCGCAGAACGTCTGGACCAGCGAACTGCAGTTGCCCACTCCATGGGTGACCTTTGTAGGCAAGTTCTACAAAGGCAATGACCTGCGGTTCTTCTTCGGCGGCCAGCTGAATGACGTTTATAGCAACCTGCATGGCTTGACCGAAGTCGGTAACGGCATTTCCGAAAGCGGACGCTCCATCACCTTCGGTTGCGCCGGAGGAACCAAGGTCGGCCAGCCCGCTAACACCATCGATTGTCAGAACACTCCTGTGCTATCCGCGATCCTTCAACCAGTCGGCGGCTACGGTGGATTCGCTGAACTGAGCTTCCCCTTGTCCCGTATCTTCCACGCCGATCCCGAAGGCCATAATGCGGGATGGGTGCTCCACGCGCAGTACGGGACAGACCGCGCCAATGCCGCCGACGCACGGGCCGTTGGTGCCAATGGTCTGGCTCGCACCGATCTGGACACCGTTTCGCTCACCTACAAGCTGAATTCGTGGGTGTCGTTCGTCAATGAAACTAGCTATATCGTCACCCGTGCGGCCACCGCCGACAGCAAATTCTTTGCTGGTGTCAAAGTGACCCAGGCGCACGATTGGCGTCAGGAGTTCGGACCC
>JAUTWY010000619.1 GCA_030838305.1 Acidobacteriaceae bacterium | reverse complement strand
CTGAGAGCTTGCTCCTCTACTACATCACCGACCGTCTCGCGTTTCCCGGCGACGAGCACACCCGCCGCCAGCGCCTCCTCGACAAGATCGCCGAAGCCACGAGTCATGGCATCGATTACATCCAACTCCGCGAGAAGGATCTTTCCGCCCGTGAACTAGAGTCGCTCGCCCGGGAAGCATCGCGTATCATCCTCCAACGGAGAACTAAGAACCAGGAATTGAGAACTTCTCTCCTGATCAATTCGCGCGCCGACATTGCTCTCGCCACGGCCGATGGCGTGCACCTCCGCGCCGCCGACGTCTCCCCCCAGGAAGTTCGCACCGCATGGAGAGGCGCGGCCGGGTGTGGCGCGGGCACTCCCTTCGGCAAGCTCAGTGCAGGCTTTGCCCGCGAAATCTCAGCACGCGATCCGCTCGTATCCGTCTCGTGTCACTCCCTCCAGGAAGTAGTCCAAGCGGCGGCCAACCAAGCCGCCTTCGCGGTTCTAGCGCCCGTTTTCGAAAAAAAGGCTACACCTGAAGTCTCACTTGTCGGCCTGGAAACTCTACGCCAAGCTTGTCACTCCGAGATTCCAGTGCTCGCCCTGGGAGGAATAACCTTGCAAAATGCTCCCTCCTGTCTCCGAGCAGGCGCTGCTGGCATAGCCGCCATTCGCCTCTTCC
Source organism: Acidobacteriaceae bacterium (assembly GCA_030838305.1). GTDB lineage: Bacteria > Acidobacteriota > Terriglobia > Terriglobales > Acidobacteriaceae > Sulfotelmatobacter. The sequence goes on along the minus strand of JAUTWY010000619.1, from coordinate 14,916 downwards.
AGGAAAACGACATCGCCACCGTCGTTCGCGAGTTGCGGGGCTAGGGGGGGCACGTCGGTGATTTGATTTTGGGTGGCGCAGCGCTACAGCGCTGCGGTTAAAACGAAAAAGGCCACGCCCCCACGGTGGCGTGGCCTTCATGAAAACAGACTACTGTGCCGGAGTCACCGGTGCCGCCGCCGGCGCACTGGCAGTTACTTCCGGAACAGGTGCAGGATTGATCTTCACCGTGGCCAGGATCTTCTCCAGCCGCTTAAAAACTTCCTCCCGATCGACATGCTTGCCACCTTCATCGGTTTCGATTCCAGTTGCAACCTTGAGCGCGAACTCATAGCACGATCCGTTCTCGAACGCATGATAGTACTTCGACTCTTCCTCGCGGCTGCCATCGCTGGCCAGGGTCTCGGTAGACTTCAATTCCATGTCACCGATCATCAGCTTCGACATCTGCGGCGTCGCGGGCGCTGTCCCGTCCGCTGGCGCCGAAGCCTTGATCTGAGGCACAGAGAACTCCCCGCACTGCTCCGCTGTGAGCGTCTTGTTTACGCTGACGTTGAAAAAAGCAGATGCCAGATCGCTCTTAGGATAAGTAGACTCAGGAATCACCACAGCCGCAACCGCGGCCCCGCCTGGCTGCACGAAATCCATCGGAACCGCACCGCTCGAGACAAGTTTGTCTGCGTCTTCGCCAGTCTTCAGCGCAAACCTCCGCGGGTATTGGAACGAAATTCCCGACTTCTCGTCCGCATACATCACGGTCGTGGGCACCTTCCGTACAACTTTTTTATGTACCGGCTTGGCCGAAGCCTGTACTGCCGGCGCAACAGGCGCGCTAGTGGGCGTAGCCACTACGGGCTGTGTCGACGGAATCATCAGTGACGGGTTGGTAGTGCTCTGAGGTTTAGGTTTTTCGCTCGAACATCCGACCGCGATCGAGCAAACAAGCAAAAGCCCAGCAAACACCAGCGTGCTCGCGGTCTTGTCAAAGCTCACCTTGTCGCCGGCAACGGACTCCAAAGTTGCCACGTTATTGCGAACTGCCTTGGTTCGAACTGATAGGTTGCGAAACAGATTGCTACGGTTCATGTGTGGTCACCTCCTGCTGCTAAGCAGCACTGGTGAGAGTGCAAGGAGGTGGCCAACCAGCAGCCTTCTCATTTCAAGGGATTTAGCGAATGGCGAGCTAGCGAAAGTCGTAGCGACCTAGACACAATGTGGGGCGCGGGACACGGCGTAGCACGCGGGGCCCACAGTTGAAGTTGCAAAGGGACGACATCCCATAGCCGGGAACATCAGTATGGGAAGAACGAACCAAGTTCATTGAGCGCTGTGCTTGCCAAGTGAACTAAGAAGGTACGCCTCACGCAGCCGCAACCCGCCGAATCAAATCTTCCTGCTCGCCCTTACTCTCCGCCCCAATGGTAAACGCGTCCAGCACGCCCAGCGACAACGCATACCGCAATGCCTCCGACTGCCGCCCGCGCAGATCGCCCTGTCCAAGAATCTTCATGCCCACCACAGCCTTTCCCGCCGCCTTCATTTCCCGCAAGGCACTCACCACGGTCTCGGGACCGGCATCCATATGGGCTCCAATGGGATTGATGCGCGCCAAATCAATTTCCACCCACGGCGATTTTGCAGCCGCCCGCAGCGCCTCAATGCTGTGGCAAGAACAGCCGTGCGCCCGGATAATCCCTTTTTGCTTCGCTTCCGATAGCACGTCCATCACACCGTGAAAACGTTCCGTCCAATCACCTTCGGTGACGCAATGCATCAGAATGACGTCGAGATAATCAGTTCCCAACTCGCGACGGAAGCGGTCGAGATCGGCCCGTGCGGTGGCTGCATCGCGCGCCCACGTCTTGGTGAGCACCGTAACCTTATCGCGCTGCACATGCTTGAGCGCCTCGGCAACATGGGGATGGCTTCCGTAAGCATCGGCCGCATCAAAAAACCGCAGCCCCTGATCGTACCCATTGAGCAACAGCCCAGAGAGTCCCTTTAAGCCAAGCGCAGTCTGGTTCGAATGATGACCATAGCCAATCGTGCCAGTGCCCATGGCGAGCCGGCTGGTCTTGATACCCGTGCGCCCCAGCGTAACCGTGTCGGAAGCCGAGAACTTTCTTAGGGGATTTTGGTTGGCAAGCTCGTTCAATACACCCTTCGGCGTGAGCCAGGCGGCTCCCAAGCCTGAAGCAGAGCGAATGAGAAATTCGCGGCGATGCATAAAGTCTCCAGCGAGACGATTTATTTGGTGATAACTCCGACCGGACAGTCTTGCTAAGTCGTCACATTGCTTTAGACGCAATTGTCAGACGTTTGTCAGCGTCCTCCGCGGACTTTCTTCGCGACCTCCGCGGTTAAAGCCTTTCATTCAAACTGCTTCCGAAAAGCCGCCAACTGCTCCCTCATCTCCGCAACCTCTCGTCTCAGTGCCGCGACTTCGCTCTCGAGTCGGATCACCCGACCATCCTCGGACGAAGAACGCGCGGAGGTCCGGTCGGACGCAGGTTCCGCAACCGCCGGCGCGTTCCCGGAAAAGAGATGCATGTACCGCGATTCCTTCGTTCCTGGCTGCCGCGGCAACACCGCCACCAGCGCGGGGTCCCGTTGGCTAAGCCGTTCCAGTGTACCCAGCACATCTTCTAGTTCTTCAAATCGATACATGCGTTCGGTTCGTCCGCGAAGCTCTCCCGGAGTCTGTGCCCCGCGCAAGAGCAGCACGCATAGGATCGCAATCTCTCTCCGGTCGAAATTGAAAACTTCCTGCAGGCGATGCTCATACTTCGCAACCCGGCTGTCGGCGCCGCTCGCAGGTCCCGCCAGTCGCTGCACTTGCAGCGAATCCAGCGCCGCCCGCACCGAGTCCTCACTTGAAGCCATCACAGGGTCCCGGTTGTTCTTCTGGTTGCATGCATTGACCAGCGCGTTCAGCGATAACGGATAATAATCCGGCGTAGTAATGTCTTTCTCGATCAGCGCTCCCAGCACCCGAACCTCAACGTCGCTCAGAAGATCCACATGCCTCCTCATGCAAATAAACTGTGCCGAAATTCTAGCAGTCCTGCGCGGCAAATGAACAAGGTATGCTTATTGCCTGTGTGCGATGCCAATGGTTTGTTTTGAAGAGATGATTCTTCGCCATGCGCTGTGCTGATTTACTCTGAACGACTTTAACCCGATGCTGAAAGTCCTGAAGCCGGCCGTGGCAGTGGCGATCCTGGTTTACCTGCAGATCAGGTTCCCACAAACGTGGATAGGATCGCTAGGTGTGCAGGGCCTGGAACGATTTGGCAAGAGATTGGCGGCGAGAAAATCCCTGAGCGTGTTCCTGGTTGGGCTGTCTCTCCTGTTAATCCGCTCCGCCGTCATTCCTGTCTCCGGCATTCCCCTGCCCCAATTCCACGACGAGAACAGCTACCTGCTTGCCGCGGACACCTTGGCGCACGGGCACCTCACCAATCCTCCACACCCCATGTGGATGCACTTTGAAACCTTCCACGTAGTCTGGCACCCGACGTACATGTCGATGTATCCCCCAGGACAAGGCCTCATCCTGGCGCTGGGACAAGTTTTGGGCAATCCATGGATCGGCCAACTCTTCTCGGCGGCGCTGCTGTGCGCGGCCATTTGCTGGATGCTCCAAGGTTGGATTCCGCCGCAGTGGGCACTTCTGGGAGGCGTGCTCGCCGTCGCCCGTCTCGGACTTCTAAGCTACTTCACCAATGGCTATTGGTGTTCCTGCCTTCCCGCGCTCGGAGGTGCGCTCGTGCTCGGCGCACTGCCTCGTATCGAACATTCCACTCGCCCGCGTGATGCAGTCGTCATGGCCATAGGTCTTGTCATCCTCGCGAACACCCGTCCTTATGAAGGATTTCTACTCAGTTTAGGTGTTGCCGTTGCCCTGTTCGCATGGATGCTGGGCAAGGACAGGCCTCCGGCGCGAGTTTCTCTGGCCCGGATCCTACTTCCGCTGGTGCTGACCCTCAGTCCCCTCGCCGCATGGACCGGTTACTACTACTACCGCGTCACCGGAAGTCCTTTTCGTATGGCGTACGACGTTAACCGGGAAACCTACGCGATGGGGCGATATTTCATCTGGCAGTCGCCGGGGCCGCAGAAAACTTACAACCACGCCAGGATGCAGGAAAAATACGAGCGTGAGTTGAGAGATGCGCAGGAGTACAAGACGCTTGCCGGATTTATTCGCAGCGCGCGCAGCAAGTTTTTTTACTTTTGGCAGGCGTATCTGGTTTCGCCTTTGCCTTTTGTGCTGATTGCGCTGCCGTGCGCGGCGCGCGACCGCCGCCTGCGCGTCCCCTGGATGATAGGGGTGATCTTCGTGATCGGCCTCGCGGTGGAGGTATGGTTTCTTCCCCACTACTTTGCTCCCGCAACCGCCTTACTGTTCCTCGTTCTCATGCAATGCATGCGCCATCTGCGCCGGTTCCGCTGGCGCGAACAACCGTTGGGTCTGGGACTTGTACGCGCTGTCACGGTGATCTATATCGGCACGGTCGTGCTGCGCATTGGGTTAGCGGTGACCCACATTCATCCCGAGCGGGAGTGGCGGCATGGGGACATGCAGCGGGAATCCATCGTACAACAACTCAAAGGGCTCCCCGGCGAACACGTGGTCCTGGTCAGCTATTCGCCGGACTTCGATCCCGATCGCGAATGGGTCTACAACCTCAGCAACATTGATGGCTCAAAAATCATATGGGCACGCGACATGGGTCCCGAGAAGAATCGAGAATTGCTGGCTTACTATCCCCGCCGCCAATTTTGGATGGTGCACGCCGATTCGTCGCCCCAGCCGCCGCAACTTCAGCCTTACCGCCAAGCTTCAACCAGCCTAGAATAGAGCCGTCGGGCGCCTTTTCCAGGGTTTCCCTTTCTCCTTGGAAACATTCTCCATATCATTGACGTACGCTCCAGTCTGCGTCAGCACGTGGTGCAGATCGTTGCCCACGCTGATGAACGTAAACCCTTTCTCCAGAAACTCCCCAACCCTCGCGGTGCCAAACAAGAACAGCCCAAGAATCACGCCGTTCTTGCGAGCGTGCTCAATCAGTTTTTTCGTCGCCGCGTCGAGTTCCGGAGATGTGTACATCAGTGGAAACTGATACTTGTTGTACAGCCCCATCGACATGCAGAGATCGTTTTGCCCGAGGAAAAGAATATCGACGCCCGGTACGCTCGCAATTTCGACGATGTTTTCGATGCATGAAGCCGTCTCCACCTGCAAGGCGACAATGCCCTCATTGTTGAAGTTTCCGGCATAGCCCAGCAGTCCCGCTTTATTCATGCTGCGCTGCGGAAAATAGACCGAGCGCGTCCCCACCGTCGGATACTTGGTGCAACTGATCGCCTGGCGCGCTTCATCCGCTGTGTTGATATAGGGAATGAGAACGCCGTCCGCTCCCAGATCGAGCGCCTGCTGAATGCCAGGACGGTCGTTGTACGCGCCCACCCGCACCAGTGACTTGGCCCCGCCGTTGGCGATGCCGCTTAACATTGCCGACAGTTTTTCGTTCGTCATCGGTCCATGCTGCGTATCCACCAGCAGCCAGTCATATCCGCTGTGTGCCAGTTGCTCCACCACCGTAGGGCTGTGCGAGTTGATGAACAGTCCCATCTTCGGTGTTCCTGCGTGCAGTTGTTTCTTGAATTCAGCACCGCTCAACGCGGGTTCCGCCATACAGTGTTCCTCCTCACTCAAAAGTTGGATTGTGTAGTTTACAGCAGTGGTGGCGAACACGCCGAATTCGAGAGGGGAATTGCCTGGCGAGGTAGCTGCGCTAAGCTCCTTTGCGCCGTTTCTTGTATAGTTTCCCAAGACGAGCTGAGAAAGTCCGCTACCAGGAGCGAAAATGCGGCTATTACTGAACTGGGTGCTGAGTGCGTTGGCCGTTTGGATTGTGGCGCACGTCGTGTCAGGTTTTTACGTCAGCGGCTTCAAGGCAGCGCTGATTGCGGCGCTGGTGATCGGCTTCATTAATGCGACTGTCGGACTGCTGCTAAAGATTCTTACGTTTCCTCTAACACTGGTCACGCTGGGACTCTTCTGGTTGGTAATTAACGCGCTCATGCTTGAGCTTGCGTCGGCATTGCTGTCACCAGGTTTTCAAGTACGCGGGTTCCTGGCTGCATTTCTCGGCGCGATCCTTCTCAGCCTCGTAAATATGTTTCTGAAGTGGCTCGTCCATCCCTCTAGAACACAAAGCTAGAATCGGTGGGAAGCAACGGCTTTGTCCCGAGCGACATCCTTTAAACTAGCATTGCTAAGACCTATGGCAAGCGCCCATTCGCACTTCCCACCGGACTCAATCGAGCCCTTGCTGGTCTCCATCCCCGGAGCATGGTTCCTGATGGGCTCGGCCTCCGGTCAGGATTGTGAACGCCCCGTGCATCGCGTCTGGACCGATTCTTTCCTCCTCGCTGCCACGCAGGTGACCAACGCCGAATACCAGCGTTTCGTGAACGCGACTTCGTCCGATCCACCACCTTTTTGGAACGATGCCAACTTTGATCTTCCTCGCCATCCTGTCACCGGCGTCTCGTGGTTCGATGCCCATCGCTACTGCCAATGGCTCGCCGCACAAACCGGCGGCTCGTACCGCCTGCCGACCGAGGCTGAATGGGAGCGCGCCGCCCGCGGCGATTTTGAACAGAACGATTTTCCTTGGGGGAACGAACCGCCGCAATCTCTTCCTGACTACGGCACTCGCTGGCAAAACGGTCCCGAACCGGTGGCCCATTACGCGCCCAACTCGTTCGGCCTTTACAACATTTGCGATAACGTTCACGAGTGGTGTAGCGACTGGTACGATCCCAACTACTACGCCTCGTCTCCTGAACGCAATCCGCGCGGCCCCGAGCAGGGCCAACGCAAATCCTCTCGCGGTGGATCATGGCGCCATCACGTAAAAGTTGCCCGCTGTTCCGCCCGCTCCAGCATCCCTCCCGACTTCCACTACGCAGACTATGGTTTCCGCCTAGCCTGCTATGTGTAAAGTAGCCCCGACCTCCCAACCCCGCTCTTTGCACCCACCACAAACCTGATCGCATTTACAATTCTCCTGCACCCGAATCGACTTATCCGGCAAAAGCATGTTTCAACCAGATCTACTCCATTCCAAACGCATTCTCATCACCGGTGGGGGAACCGGCCTCGGCAAAGCCATGGCCACACGCTTCCTCGCGCTAGGCGCCACGGTCTACATCTGCGGCCGCCGCGAAGATGTCCTCATCAAGACAGCCGCCGAACTAGGCTCCCACGGCCCGATCCAAGCGATTCCCTGCGACGTTCGCAATCTCGACGCTGTCGAGTCGATGATCGAAACCATTTGGAAATCCGGACCACTCGACATCCTCGTCAACAACGCCGCCGGAAACTTCATCGCCCGAACCGAAGAGCTTTCCCCGCGCGCCTTCGAATCCGTAATCGGGATCGTCCTTCTCGGCACGCTGCACGCCACCATGGCCTGCGGGCGCCGCTGGCTTAAAGCTGCCCGCCCCGGCGTTGTGCTCAGTATCTCTGCCACCTACGCGCCCGTAGGTTCGGCCTACGTCGTTCCCTCGGCGGTCTCGAAAGCGGGAGTCGAGGCCCTCACTCGTAGTCTTGCCGTCGAATGGGGCAATCGGGGAATCCGCATGAATGCCATTGCTCCCGGCCCTATTCCCACGCAAGGGGCTTTTTCACGCGTCCTCCCACGCCCTGAGCTCGAAGCACGAGCGCTGGATCGCAATCCCATGCACCGCTTCGGCACAACGGAAGAATTAGCTAACCTCGCCGCGTTCTTAGTCAGCGACGGCTCGTCGTACATCAACGGCGAAGTAGTGCGCATGGACGGCGGCGAATTCCTGCAAGGCGCCGGCGAATTCAGCAATCTCGGCCGAGCTCTAACCAACGAAGACTGGGAATCTCTCAAACCCCGTAATAAGAAGTCTCAGTTAGCCTAGGGCGCTTATGTGCTTACATGTAGAACAGGCTCAGGCGGGGCAGCTTGTATTTTTCCAGAAGCCGCTTGTGGACGTATTGTTTTTGTAGTTGCTCGATCTGTGGCGCAGTCATTTTGCGGCGGTAGGGGGCGAGATCCTGATCGGCTCGTGCGCGAACGGTCACAATCTCTTCATCAGGCGTGGCCGTGAGGAGTGCAGCGAAAAGCTTTTCCTCGAGCACGGTGAGGTGGCGCTCCAAGTCTTCCAGCCTTGATGGAGCTTTCGTGCGTGCGATTTCCTCAGCGAGTTTTCGCAGCGTGGCAGAGGAGTTCTCAGCGACAGCATGGACGGAAATTCCCGTGGTGCGCGGCAGCTTCGCTGCCTGTAGAAGGTCCGCGTTACGACGAAGGAATGCCGCGATCCTTTCTGGCTCAAACCCTTGCCCCGCACCGGATTTGGGGCCCAACGGTTCGCCCCCAGCGACTCCCACGGCGGCTTCTTTCATGTCCTCCGCGGCCGCCAGCACTTCCTGGGAACAGAATCCCAAGCCGTTGACCTTTCGCGTCTTGGAAGGTCGCCTTTCGTAGTGCTCAAACGTCGCGTCGATGCCGCGCAGCACGGCCTCAAGCGGAATTCCCGCATCCTTCCAGGCTTCCATCAGTACCCAGTCGACCGTGGAGAGCAACAGGAGACTCCCGAAGCGACGCTGAAAGTGCTCTTCAATTTCGGTGAAGTAGTTGAAATAATTTTCCACGGCGGGTCAGCGTGAGGAACGCGAAGTAGGGCGGATCGCAGCGCCGTTCTTCGTTGTGCTTGGGGTCTTGGACGAGTTGGCAGAAGAACCCTTTGCCGAAGCCTTGGGCGTGAGACCCGGCCGCGCCGCAACGTTTCGTTCCCAAATGATGCGCAAGCCTTCGAGGGTTAAGAAATCGTCAATGTTCTCGATGTATTTCGATCCGGTGCCAATCATTGCGCCAAGGCCGCCGGTGGCGATCACCTGAGTCGCTTCGCCAAGTTCGGCGAGGAGCAGTTCCAGAATTCCATCGACCAGACCGAGATAGCCGTAGTAAAGGCCGGATTGCAGGCTGCCTACGGTGTTGGTTCCGATGATGCGGGCGGGCTTGCGAATCTCGACGCGCGGCAGGCGGGCGGTACGCTGGAAGAGCGCGTCGGCGGAAATGCCAATGCCCGGGCAGATCACTCCGCCAAGATATTCCCCCTTCGCGGAAACGCAGTCGAAAGTGGTGGCGGTGCCGAAGTCGACGATTACGCATGGGCCGCCGTATTTTTCAAACGCCGCAACCGCATTCACGATGCGGTCTGCGCCCACTTCCGCAGGATTGTCGTAGTGCACCGGCATTCCAGTTTTTACACCAGGTTCGATCAGCAGCGGTTTGGAATGGAAGTAGCGCTCGCAGACCTGCCGCAGAACGGGATCGAGGGGAGGCACGACGGAAGAAATCACGATGCCTTGAATCTCGGAGGCCTCGAGGCTGGCCATGGAAAATAAATTACGGAACAGGACGCCGTACTCGTCGATGGTGCTGCCCTGTCGGGTGGCGACGCGCCAATTTGCCACCAGGCGCTGGTAGCGGGCAGTGGAGATGTCTCCGTCCGAGCCCGTTTCTTCGACGCGCGCGAAGACGCCCAGCACGGTATTTGTATTGCCGACATCGAGAACGAAAAGCATGTGTAGTCTTTCGGGAGCGAGCATTCAGCAGTCAGCACTCAGGCAATACATGTCCTCCGCTGGCTGAATGCGAATTGCTGAGCGCAGAATGCTCGCTTCACTTCTCTCTCACAGTTCCACTCAAAACCGTCTGTAATCCCTGTCCAGTGCGCACTTGCAGGAAGCCCCATTCGTTCAGACCGTCGGTCGTTCCCTGGATTTTTCCGCCATTGTCTTCGACGCGAACCTGCTTCCCTCTTACCCAGGACGACTGCTCGGTAAAACGCCGCAAGATAGCCAACCGCGCAGCTTTTTGCGCGACCAGCAGGCGATATTCCCGGTCGAGCGATTTTAACAAAGCTGCGGTCAATTCCACACGGGAGCACTCACTGCCTGTTGCTAAGCGAAGCGAAGTAGCCTCGCCCTCTAATTCTGCGGAGAAGTTGGTATGATTCACGTTGATTCCAATTCCGACGACCACATACCGCACCCGCGTAACCTCGGCATTCATTTCAGTGAGAATGCCGGAGACTTTTTTGCCGCCAATCAGCACGTCATTGGGCCATTTCAGGTCGACATTCACGCGCTCGTCGACCTGCTCGATAGCCGCCCGCACGGCCAAACCGGCTGCCAGAGAGAGCAACAGTACCTCCGAAGGGGGCAGTGCGGGCCGCAGCACCACCGAGCAATAGATCCCAGCAGAACGTGCGGATTGCCAGGAATGCCCGCCGCGGCCGCGGCCCGCAGTTTGCTCTTCGGCTAGAAACACGCTGCCTTCGGGGGCACCTTCGGCGGCAGCGGCCATGGCGGCGGTGTTGGTCGAGCCAATTTTATAGAAGTGATGAAGTTGGCCGTCAAAGATTGTGCCGCGCAGCAACGGATCGAGAATTTGCGGCAGCAGCAGGTCTGGAACCGACTTCAGCCGATAGCCGGTGGCGGGATGTCCGGCCACATCCACCCCCAAGCCGCGCAACTGCTGAATGAGGCGCCAGACTTCGGAGCGGTTGGAGGCAATGTCCTGCGCGATCTTGGTCCCGCTCACGACCACCGTGGCGTGTCCCATGAGGAGGCGCACGATTTGGCCAAGGCGGATGTCGGTACCTTGTATCCGCGCCTCGGCGGATTGCGCGCCCCGGCCTCCTGGTGAGCCGTGCGTCGGCGCGACACGAGTTGTCTTGGTTTTCTTAATGCGGGAATTATGCGGGAGTGGAAGGAAAAGCACAAACTAACTTGCGCATTACGCTGGCACGACGCGCAGGCTCATGTCTGCAGCCTGCGGGGAGTGGGTCAGAATGCCGATGGAAATGAAATCCACTCCGGTTTCCGCGTAGGCGCGGACGTTCTCAAGTCGGATGCCCCCAGAGCATTCCAAGGGAATACGGCGCTCCAGCTTGGCGCAGAGTTCGACTGCGCGGCGCACATCTTCCGGGGACATGTTGTCGAGCAGAATGGTTTCTGCGCCGTGGGTCAGGGCGTCGTCGAGTTCGTTCATGGTGCGCACCTCCAGCTCGATCGGCTGGGATCCGCGCCGGTTGCGGACGGCACGCTCCAGCGCCGGAACGATACCGCCCGACAGCGCGATGTGATTGTTCTTGATCAAAACGCCGTCGGAAAGATCGAGGCGGTGATTCTGTCCGCCGCCGCAGCGCACCGCGTACTTGTCGATCACGCGGAGGCCGGGGGCTGTCTTGCGGGTATCAAGAATACGGGCCTTGGTCCCGGAGACTGCGTCCACAAATTTGCGGGTGATGGTGGCGATGCCGCTCATGCGCTGCAGGAAATTCAGAAGCACACGTTCGCAGGAAAGAATCACTCGCGCATTGTGCCGGATTACGGCGACGGACTGGCCTTTGTGCAGACGCACGCCATCGAAAATTTCCGGATGCGTAGTGACTTCGTAGTGCGAGGTCACTGCGCCATCAAGCGCGGCGTAGACATCGAAGATGCGCCCCACGCAGCCGATGCCGGCAAGAATGCAATCCTGCCTGGCAAGCACGGTTGCGGATGCGCGCTGATTGGCGTCGATGCAGGCATAGCTGGTTGCGTCGCGCGTAGCACGGTCTTCGAGCAGTGCATTTTCGAGAATCGCGGTGATGCGTCGGCTGCTGAAGTCCATAATGTAGCGACGTTGCTTCCAACGTCTCAGGTGGCGGCAAGCAGACGTAGCAAGCTACGCCTCTACGCCAAAGCTACTTGCAACCCAGTTCCTTCATTTTACTTTTCGTTTTGTCGATCAGCACAGTCAGTTCTTGTGCTCGCTTGCGCAGTCCCTCGACCACTTTCTCGGGGGCCTTCGCGAGAAACTGCTCATTGCTGAGTTGGCGCTGATTGTTTGCGAACTCTTTGTCAAACTTCTCGAGGTCTTTTTTCAGACGCTCACACTCAGCGGCAACGTCGATCTTTCTTTCATAGAGTACGTGAACATCAAACCGGGCTGTGCTGCGCGCTCCCGCACGTTTGTCGAGAGAGCCTTCAACGAAGGCGATCTTCTCCACATTAGCCAGACGCTCCACCGCGCCGCGATTTTGCTCGATCATGACTCGAATCGCGGGATCGGGTGCGAAGACTTCGAGCGGCACTTTCACTTTGGGTTCAACTTTAAATTCTGCGCGCACATTCCTGACATTCACAATCAGGTCTTGCAAGATCGCCATCTCGGTCTCGGCACTCAGATCGAACCGGCGCTCATCAGGCTGAGGATAGCCTGCGAGGGCGATCGATTTTAGTGGGGGATTACCCTCGTAGAGAGCCTGCCAGATTTCCTCTGTGATGAACGGCATTACAGGATGCAGCAGCCGCAAGGCTCCGTCGAACAGGTTTACCAGGTTTCCGCAAGCGATGCGTGCCTGTGTTCTGTTGGCGCCATCCTCAAAATTCAGGCGAGGCTTGATCAGTTCCAGATACCAGTCGCAGAACTCCCCCCAGAAAAAATCGTAGATGCGGTTGGCGGCTTCGTGGAACCGGTAAGTGGTGAGGGCATCGTTTACTTCGGCAGTGACGCGATTGAAGCGGGAGAGGATCCAGCGGTCTTCGAGAGTTTCGAGGTGAAAGCTCGCACTCTCTGACCCAGTCCCGGGCCGCAGGCCGGGCTCGACTCGATCCACATTCATAAACATGAAGCGTGCGGCGTTCCAGATTTTGTTGGCAAAAGCGCGGTAACCGTCGGTACGGCTCTCACTGAAAGCAATGTCGGTGCCGGGAGCGGCCATGGCAGCCAGCGTGAAGCGCGTTGCATCGGTGCCGAAGCGCTCGATAATCTCCAATGGATCGATCACGTTGCCTTTGGTCTTGGACATCTTCTGCCGATCAGCATCGCGCACCAGGGCATGGATGTACACCTGCCGGAAGGGCACACTGTCGTCCTTTTTTTCTTCCCAGCCACTGGCTTTCTTTAGGGCGGGATCTTGTTTGTGCGCTTCCATGAAGTGGCAGCCGAACATGATCATGCGCGCCACCCAGAAGAACAGAATCTCGTAGGCGGTAATCAGCAGAGTGGTCGGATAGAAAACCGCCTGATCGCGAGTCTTCTCCGGCCAGCCCAACGTTGTGAACGGCAGCAAGCCCGACGAAAACCAGGTATCGAGCACGTCGGAAACCTGTTCCAGCTTGGCGCTGCCGCACTTCGTGCATTTCGCCGGAGCTTCCCGGGCAACGATTACTTCTTTGCAGCTGTCGCATGTCCAGGCAGGAATGCGATGTCCCCACCACAACTGGCGCGAAATGCACCAGTCGTAGATGTTGTTCATCCAGTTCAGATAAATCTGGCGATAGTTGTCTGGGACGATCGTAATCTCGCCGCTCTCGACCGCTTTGATCGCGCGGTCGGCCAGAGGTTTGATCTTGATGAACCATTGCTCCGAAAGCCGCGGCTCAACGACCGTGCCGCAGCGATCGCACTTGCCGAGCGCGAGGGTGTGGTCCTTCTCGCCAACCAGAAAACCTTGCTCCTGCAAGTCTGCCAGCACCCGCTTGCGGGCTTCGTAGCGGTCGAGTCCGGCGAACGGGCCCGCGTTTTGGTTCATGTGCGCGTGCTCGTCCATCACGTCGATCTGCGGCAGGTTGTGGCGCTTTCCCGCCTGGAAGTCGTTGGGATCGTGGGCTGGCGTCACCTTTACCGCCCCCGTGCCAAATTCCGGCTGGGCGAGTTCGTCGGTAATGATTGGGATCTCGCGATTCATCAGCGGCAACAGAACTTTCTTGCCCTGCAGATGCGTGTAGCGCTCATCCTTCGCATTTACCGCAATCGCGGTATCGCCCAGCATGGTCTCTGGGCGCGTGGTCGCCACCGTGATGAACTGGTTCGTTCCAACAACCGGATAGCGAATTTCCCATAATTTTCCGACAACCTCTTCATGCTTCACTTCGAGATCGGAGATGGCGGTCTCACAGCGCGGGCACCAGTTCACAATGTATTTACCGCGATAGATCAGCCCTTCTTCATACAGGCGGACGAAGACCTCGCGCACGGCGCGCGATAGATTCTCGTCCATCGTGAAGTATTCGCGGTCCCAGTCAACCGATGCGCCCAGGCGTTTCATCTGATCGAGAATCGCGCCGCCATAGAGCTTCTTCCACTCCCATACTCGCTCGATGAATTTTTCGCGGCCCAGGTCGCGGCGCTTCTTGCCTTCTTTGGCCAGCTGGCGCTCGACCATCATTTGTGTGGCGATGCCGGCATGATCCGTGCCGGGGAGCCAGAGGGTGATGAAGCCGCGCATGCGATGCCAGCGCACAATAATGTCCATCTGCGTCTGGTTCAGCATGTGGCCCATGTGCAAGCGCCCGGTCACATTGGGCGGCGGTAGTAGCAGGGTGAAGACGGGACGCGTCTCGCCTTCCGGCGGAGTAGGCACGGAAAAGAGCTTTTCTTTGATCCAGTACTCGGCCCAGCGCGTTTCGATCGCGCCCGGCTCGTAGGATTTAGGTAGTTCGTGAGGCATGCGTTAGCAGTCAGAGGTCTGCGAAAAATCCTCACCACCGACGACACAGGAGATCACAGGTAATTCGCGGCGCCCGTGCACGTGTGAGAGTCGCTATTTCTGATGAAGTCTGATCTTACAGGCGAGAGAAAAGAAGGGTCAAACGGTCGGAGGGGGTAATACGCACTGAGGGGAAAATGCTACACCCCCCACCACAGAACCCGGACCGCCCCCGCCCGCTCGCTCGCGCGAAGGGCTCGCTGCGTTGCGAGGTAAAGGATAGGAAGGGCTGGTGGACGATTTCGGCGGGGTCAAAGAGTGAAATCGCCTGTGGCTGTTGAAAAAGTCCATTTTCCTCGAAACAGCGAAAAATTGGGGGATAGA
>JAUTWY010000599.1 GCA_030838305.1 Acidobacteriaceae bacterium | reverse complement strand
AGAACTTTGTGGCCGGTAGCGGCGTCGAACGATCCACCTTCGGAGTTCTTTATGCGCGGGTCGTAGTCGAGCGCGGCCTTCTCGGCCTTGCGCGCGTAAGCGATGCGTTCTTCCCCCGGCAGCGAATAAACGTCGGAGTAGTAAAGATCGAGATCGCCAGTGAGCGAGCCCAGTTGGTCGGCCTCGGGAATTCCGCCGAACGGATCTTCCGACGTGATCTTCGAAAGTTCCAGAGCCGACTTCAGCATGCGGTCGAGGCCGTCGCGCGAGAAATCGCTGGAATAGGTGCTGGCCGCGCGCTGTCCATTGAACACACGCACGCCGATCGCTCGCGAACCGGATTCTTTCAAGGTCTCGACTTGTCCCAGGCGAACGACGGTCGAGAACTCATCGCCTTCGCGGACGACGCATTCGGCAGCGGTGGCGCCGCCTGCCATGGCGCGGCGAACGATGTCCTGGGCAAGGTCTTTGAGGTTAGTTTCCAGTTTCGGGTTTCGAGTTTCGAGTTGGGTAGTCATTAGAATTAGGAAATGAAGTCAGAAGTAAGAAGTCAGAATGCAGAAGTAACCCACTTGGTTCTACTTCTGCAATCTGACTTCTTACTTCTGCATTCGATCTCTACTGCATGAACCCGCCAACATCTTTCTTGGCGGTGCCGCCTACAGTAAGCCGATCCACTTTGATAGTCGGAATGCCTACGCCTACCGGGACCGACTGTCCGTCTTTGCCGCAGGTGCCGACGCCTTCATCGAGCTTCAGATCGTTGCCTACCATCGAGACCCGCGTCAAAACGTCTGGGCCGTTACCGATCAGTGTCGCACCTTTTATCGGCGCTGTGATCTGGCCGTCTTCAATCATGTACGCTTCTGAGGCTCCGAACACGAACTTGCCATTTGTAATGTCGACCTGGCCTCCGCCGAAGTTCACCGCATAGATGCCGCGTTTCACTGAGCGGATAATGTCTTCGGGATTGTCCTGGCCTGCCAACATATAAGTATTGGTCATCCGGGGCATGGGGATGTGCTCGTAACTTTCGCGGCGTCCGTTGCCGGTGTCGGCGATGCCCATCAGGCGCGCGGACAGCTTATCGCTCAAATAGCCTTTCAGAATTCCTTTTTCAATCAGCACGGTTTCTTGTGTGGGCTCGCCTTCGTCGTCCACGTTCAGCGAGCCGCGGCGCCACGGCATTGTGCCGTTATCAATGACGGTGCAACCTTCGCTGGCAACCCGCTTGCCGATCAGGCCGGCGAAAGCAGAAGTCTTTTTGCGATTGAAATCGGCTTCCAGTCCGTGTCCAACCGCTTCGTGCAGCAGAACGCCGGGCCATCCCGGGCCGAGTACGACTTCCATTTCGCCCGCCGGAGCTTCGCGGGCGTCGAGTTGCAGGATCGCCTGCCGGGCCGCTTCCTTCGCGAAGAATTCAGGGTTCTTGTCTCCAAAAAAGAAATCGAGAGCGACGCGTCCGCCGCCGCCGGAACCGCCACGAGCCGAGTTGCCCTCTGTTTTGGCGATGCAGGAAACATTCATGCGGGCGAGCGGCTGAGAGTCTTCGGCGAAGGTTCCGTCGGAACCGACAACAAGAATATTTCTCAGCTCGTCGGAGTAGCTGGCACGAACTTCCTGAATGCGCGGATCGTAGGCGCGCGCAGCCTTGTCAGCCCGCATCACCAGCTCAACTTTCGCGGTGATCTCAGCATCGACCGACGGCAGTGTCACGGGATACAGGCTGCGAGCCGCGGCCTGCTGAAAGCCAGCTACGGGCGTTTTCGCCGGAGCGCTGGCAATTAGTGCCGCGGTGCGTGCCGCGTGGAGAATGCGGCTGGAAGAAAGATCGTCGGTGTAGGCATATCCGGTGCGCTCCCCGGAAACCACGCGCACGCCGCAACCCGCGGAAATGCCCTGCGATGCCGATTTCACCATCGACTCATCCACCATCAACGAGGTGGAGGAAAGATATTCAAAATAAAGGTCCGCGTAATCACCGCCTGCGGAAAGAGCCGCTCCCAGGTAGTGTTCCAGGTCGTTTTCAGTGACGCCGTAATGGTCGAAGAAGAAGCGCTGTCTATCCACGAGAGATTGTTTATCCAAGCTGATCACCTACAACGATTAGATGCCGCCGGGCTGGGACAGACTCAGTTGAGCGGATTTGTTCATTATCCCACAGAGAACAGGGGCGAGAGGACAAAACATCCAAAGCCACAATCGTGACGATGGTCACATGTCACAGACAGTGGGACGGCGGTCGCTAGACAATCCGAGCGGAGACCCTGCGCCGTCGGTGACGTCCGAAATCTTAACTCGTACTGAGTGAAGCCGCCGGCGCCGAACCGCTCGCACTATGGATTGGCGCTTCTGTTCCCAGCTCACCTCACATACACGGCATGGTACGGCTGGCTCGTCTATTTCGTGACGATCTTGGCGAGCGCCGCGGTGCAGCCGCCAATGTTCATCGGCTTCTCACTTCTCGCGAACAACGAACATTCCCTCAATTCACGACTCCTTCCAAACGCGTAGCAGGCGGCGCACGTCGACTAACTGTCCCAGGTGGTACGCATTGTGGTCAGCCAAGAGTAAAGCCTCGCGCAGAATGGTCTGGCCTTCGCCCCACGAGATGCTGGCGTAGAGATCAGTTTTTGGATTTGCGACTAAATCCTGCATGGCCTTCAGGTCTTTGCGGAACTGCTGAATGCTCTTGTTCCATGCAGGCGCGCTGGGCGGGGATGCCGTTTTCGGCCAGTATCCCTCGGGCCATTTTGGCGACTCGTATTTCGAGTTGCGGCTGAACTCGAGAATATCCCACTGTGCCAGACGAAGATGCTCCAGCAGCATCCAGGCCGAGTGCGGAAAAGCATTGGGCCTCACCCCGCGCAACTCCTCCGGCATATCTTTGACGCCATCGTTAAACCGGGCGTGCGCGCCGCCGCCGTCGAGCAGATAGAGCACGTGCTGGCGAAGTTGCTTGTCGTGAGGATCCTTGATTGTCATGCGTCCTGACTCTCCGGCTGCGGAAATTCAAGATGATTTGGGCCATGAGGCGGGCCGCAACCGCCGTATGTTAGGATGCAGGGAGTCGCGAAATCAGAGTATCACTTGGCCGGCCAACTCAGCGTTGACAATCACTTGCGGCCTACGGTATCTTTAAAGCTTTGGGAAGTCTCGCGGTTGCCCGCCTGATGGTCTGGCGTCCTCGCCGGAGAATCAACGAGCGGTCTTCTTTGCTATTTTCAATCGCGTTTCGCAATTTTTTTCATTCTGGGAGAGTTCCGATGTCAACCTATTTCCCCAAACCGGGGGAAATTGTGCGCAAGTGGTATGTCGTGGATGCGGATGGGCAGACGCTCGGGCGTCTGGCCTCGCAAGTGGCCCGCATTCTCATGGGCAAAGAGAATCCGCAGTACACGCCCTTTCTGGATACCGGCGATCACGTCATTGTGGTCAACGCTGAGAAGATCAGAACGACCGGTATGAAGTCGGAGCAGAAGCAGTATCACCATTACACGGGGTATCCGGGCGGTCTGCGCACCGAAGATTATCGCAAGCGTTTGGCGCGTAAGCCGGAACGGATTATTGAAGACGCGGTGCGGCGCATGTTGCCGAAGAACAAGCTCGCGGCTCACATGTTGTCGAAGCTGAATGTGTACAAAGGCGACAAGCATCCGCACGAGGCGCAGAAGCCGCAGGATTTGAAGTTGGAAGTGCGGGCGTAGGGGGAGTTAAGCGGGAGATCCTTCGCTCCGCCTGAAAGCGGCTACGCTCGGGATGACATAAGTTTGGACTTCAAAAAATCAAAGGCTCGCTTCTGAGGATTCAAGCTAGAAGCTAAGAGCGAGGAGCTAAAAGCTAGCATGGCAGAATTGGTGCAGTATTACGGAACTGGACGACGGAAGCGGGCAATTGCACGCGTGTACCTGCGTCCGGGCAGCGGCGTTTTCAAAGTGAATGGACGCGAGTTTGAAGAGTATTTCGTGACTCCGGCGCAGCGCTCTGCGGCGAAAGCGCCTCTGGCCTCGACGGACTCGGCAGCTTCGTTCAACATCGTCGCCAGTGTTCTCGGCGGCGGAGTGCGCGGTCAGGCCGACGCGGTAAAGCTCGGGATTGCGCGAGCGTTGATGCAATTCAACGCAGAGTTGCGCGGCAAGCTGAAGTCCGAGGGCTTGGTCACTCGTGACTCGCGCGGCAAAGAGCGCAAGAAGTATGGCCAGAAGGGCGCAAGAAAGCGCTTCCAGTTCAGCAAGAGATAGTACCGAGTTGCGAGTACCGAGCAAGACCAAAGTTCCTCGCTGCGCTCGGAATGACAAAGTTTTAAGATTTGGCTAGAAGCGTAAGAGCTAGAAGCGAATAGCTGAGTTGGGTGTTCAATTCTTCTCGTGCCTCGCGGCGCGGGGACGGGAATGGCAATCCGGAGCGGTACGTACGCAAAGGATGCAGACTGAATAAGGAGGTTCATTGGCTACTATCACCATGAAGGAGTTGCTCGAAGCGGGTGTTCACTTCGGGCATCAGACGAAGCGCTGGAATCCCAAGATGAAGGAATACATCTTCGGAGAGCGTAACGGGATTTACATCATCGATTTGCAGAAGACGCTGAAGATGTTCAAAGAGGCGTCGAAATTTGTCCAGGAACTGGCGGCCGACGGCAAAATTGTGCTGTTCGTGGGAACCAAGCGCCAGGCCCAGGATGCCATCGCCGAAGAGGCCACCAAGTGCGGCGGTTTCTACATCAACCAGCGCTGGCTGGGTGGACTGCTCACCAACTGGATTACAGTGCAGAAGTCGGTGAAGCGGCTGAAAGAACTCGACGAGATGGCGACCGATGGCCGCTACGAGCTGCTGCCGAAAAAAGAAGTGATCAAGCTCGAACGCGAGCGAAAACATTTACAGGCTAACCTGGCGGGCATCAAGAACATGAGCCGTTTGCCGGATGCGATCTTTGTGATCGACTCAAACAAAGAGCAGATCGCGGTGCGTGAGGCGCGCAAGCTGGGCATTCCGGTGGTCGCGGTCGTCGATACGAACTGCGATCCTAGCGAAGTGGATTATGTGATTCCGGGTAACGACGACGCGTTGCGCGCGATCCGGCTGTTTACTTCGAAAATTTCGGAGTCGATTGCCGAGGGCGCGCAGTTGATGACCGATAAGCAGGTCGCCGATATGACCGCCGCGACCGAACAGGCGCAAGCTCGGGAAGCCCAGCGCGCCGAAGATGCGGCAGCCGCCGTTGAACGTCGTGAGCAGGAGTCCGCGGCTGCGTCGGATATGGCGGACATTGGCGAGAACATCAGCATGGAAGAAGTGCTGGGTCCGGGAACCCATAAGAAGCCGGTTGCGAACGAGGAAGACGACGTCCCGAAAGTGGAGAGTCAGACGGTTTAAGAGCAGTGGCCAGTGATCAGTGGTCAGTGATCAGTGGCCAGAAAGAACAAACCGGGCGTTTGACATCAGACCCGCGCGGGTCGTCCGGCGCGGGTCAAAGTTTGTGAGGCGGCATCTAAGGTAGAGGCGTTGCTTGCTACGGCCCTACGAAAGACTTGGGAAGGGTTTCATCGATTATGGGTACTACGACTGTGAATATTTCAGCGACACAAGTGAAAGACCTCCGGGAAAAGACCGGAGCTCCGATGATGGATTGCAAACAGGCGCTGACCGAAGCTAAAGGCGACATGGAGCAGGCGGTCGTAATCCTGCGCAAAAAAGGCGTTTCGGTTGCGGCCAAGAAAGCGACGCGTGTGACCAGCGAAGGAGCAGTGACCAGCTACATTCATGCCGGTGGCAAGATTGGTGTGCTCGTCGAAGTGAACTGCGAGAGCGACTTCGTGGCACGCACTGACGACTTCAAAGAGTTGGTGCACGATATCGCCATGCACATCGCGGCCAGCGATCCCAAGTTCGTCCGCAAGGAAGATGTGACCAAGGCGGACTTTGATCGCGAGAAGGATATCTATCTCGCGCAAGCCGTTGCGTCCGGGAAGCCGCAGAATATTGCGGAGAAGATGGTCGCCGGCAAGATGGAGAAGTTCTATGAGGAGGTCTGCCTGTTGGAGCAGCCCTTTATCAAGGACCAGACCATGTCGATTGCGCAGTTGATCGCAGCAAAGATTGGCAAGCTGGGCGAGAACATCAGTGTGCGGCGCTTCGCGCGCTTCAAAGTGGGCGACGCGGGCGAGACCGTCGCTACCACAAAGCCCACGGAACCAAAAGCCGAGTAATTTCAGGCGCTTCACGGGGGCGCCTTTTTTCTTGCGGTGAGGGCGGGACGCCCTCGCGACAGCCGGCGGGACGCCGGCGCTACCTTATGACGACCCCTGCCTTTAAACGCGTTCTGCTCAAGCTTTCCGGAGAAGCTCTCGCTGCCAACCAGGGTTTCGGCTTGGACAATGCGCGCATCCATGAGGTTGCCGCCGAATTGGCGGACGTTCACAAACTGGGAGTCCAGCTGGCCATCGTGGTGGGCGGTGGCAACTTCTTTCGTGGCGTCGCCGACCAGGCCCGCGATATGGACCGCGTTTCCGCCGATCACATGGGGATGTTGGCCACGGTGATCAACGCGCTGGCGCTTCAAGATGCGCTCGAAAAACAAAAGGTCTACACGCGCGTGCAAACCGCGATTGAAATGAATCAGGTCGCGGAGCCGTTCATCCGGCGGCGCGCCATCCGCCATTTGGAAAAAGGCCGCGTCGTGATTTTTGCGGGAGGGACGGGCAATCCCTACTTCTCGACGGACACTGCGGCATCCTTGCGCGCCATGGAAATCAAGGCCGACGCAATTCTCAAGGCCACCAAAGTCGATGGCATCTACGATGCCGATCCCATGAAGGTGAAGAACGCGAAGAAGTTCACCGACATCACCTATATGGATGTTCTCAAGCTGGGGTTGAAAGTGATGGATTCCACCGCCATCAGCTTGTGCAAGGACAACAACCTGCCCATCATCGTCTTCAACCTGAATCAGCATGGCAACATTCGGCGCGTGGTCAGCGGAGAGAAGATTGGGTCGAGGGTAAGCGCGTAAGATTTGGCCACGGATCTTCACGCATTCATACGGATTCTTTTTTGAATTTCTGATTTGTACTGATCCGTATGAATCCGTGGCTAGCCTTTGTTCGGTTTATAATTCAGCGTTTTGATATTCGCATCCTACGGAGCTAAGAGATGGCCCCACCCACAATGGCCGCGATTCCTGGCCTAAAAGAAACTTACGTACAACTGAAGACGCGGATGGACAAGGCCGTCGAGGATTTCCGCAAGGCGATGACAGCCACGCGCACCGGCCGCGCTTCGGTGCACATGCTCGACACCGTGACCGTCGACTACTATGGCCAGCCGATGCCGCTGAATCAAATCGCGCAAGTGCACGCGCCGGAGCCGCAGATGATCACAGTGCAGCCCTTCGATCCTTCGCAAATCGGCGTGATTGAGAAGGCAATCCGCTCTGCCGAACTTGGTCTCAATCCTATGAACGACGGGAAGATGGTCCGAGTTCCCGTTCCCGCTCTCACCCAGGAGCGCCGCCAGGACATGGTGAAGCATTTGCACAAAATGCTGGAAGAGCATCGCACGGCAGTGCGTAATATTCGCCGCGATGGCAACGACGCCATCAAGAAGGCGATGAAAGATAAAAAAATTACCGAAGACGACGAGAAACGGTCGCTGGATGAGATCCAAAAGCTTACCGACGGCGAAATCAAAAAAATGGAAGAAATGAGCAAAACAAAAGAAAAAGAAGTTCTGGAGCTGAACTAGCTCGTCCCTTGCATCTAAGCAGGATTAGGGCATCCCAAGCGTGAGGATGCCCTTTGTGTTTTGCTTGGCTCGTCACCCCGTATAATTGTGCAGGTTGCAGATATGAAGAACGTTGTCCATGCCGCTTGCCCTCACGACTGCCCTGACGCTTGTGGAGTTCTGATCACGGTTGAAGATGGGCGCGCCACGAAGATTCAGGGAGACCCACAGCATCCGGTGACGCGCGGATTCTTGTGCGCGAAGGTGGCGAAGTATCTGGACCGGGTGTACTCGCCGGATCGGGTGCTGTATCCGATGCGAAGGATTGCAGCGAAGGGGCTGGCAGCAGAGCGGCGGAGCGTCGCTCCGCATGGACAGCCGAGGGCGGCTGTCCCCACACAAGCAGAATCCACACAAACGTGGCAGCGCATTAGCTGGGATGAGGCGCTGGACGAGATTGCTGTGCGCTTTCGAGAGATCATCGCAAAGTTCGGCAGCGAAGCGATCCTGCCTTATTCCTACGGCGGAACGTTGGGAGCCCTGAACGGCGCTTCGATGGATCGCAGGTTTTTCGGCCGGCTCGGCGCTTCGCAACTGGAGCGCGCGATTTGTTCGGCGGCCGGCGAGGCTGGCTTGATCTCCGTGCTCGGCATCAAAGCCGGCACTGAACCTGAGCAGTTCGTTCATTCCCGCTACATCATCGCGTGGGCCTCGAATATTCATGGAAACAACGTTCACCTCTGGCCATTCATCGAGGAAGCGCGGCGCCAGGGCGCGAAGTTGGTCGTGATCGACCCCTACCGCACGCGTACGGCGGCGTGCGCCGACTGGTATCTTCCGATCAATCCGGGAACAGACGGGGCGCTCGCACTCGCGATGATGCATGTGATCATCGGCGAAGGTCTGCATGATCCCGATTACGTCGAAAAGCACACATTCGGCTTCGACGAATTGCGAGAGAAGGTGAAGGCTTATTCACCAGAACACGTGGCGGGCTGGACGGGGATTTCGGCCGTGGATATTCGCAAGCTGGCGCATGAATACGCTACGGTTCGGCCTTCGGTGATCCGCCTGAATTACGGGGTGCAGCGGTCCGAGGGTGGTGGCATGGCTACGCGGGCCATCGCCATGCTGCCCTGCATCATCGGATCATGGAAAGAAGTGGGTGGGGGCCTGCAGATGTCGGTCAGCGGCGCATTTGGGTTGAACAAAGAAGCTCTCACGCGGCCCGACCTTCAGTCGAACGACCTTCAACAACCTCCTCGAACCGTGAACATGGTCGAACTGGGCAAGGCGCTGAACACATTGAGCGATCCGCCATTAAAAGCGTTGTTCGTTTACAACTCAAATCCCGCGGCAGTTTGCCCCAATCACAACGAAGTCGTTCGCGGGCTCAAGCGTCCTGATTTGTTCACTGTGGTTCACGAGCAGTTCTTCACCGACACAACCGATTATGCCGACATTGTCCTGCCGGCCACGACCTTCTTCGAGCATAAAGATTTGCAGACGGCATACGGCCATTACTATGTCCAGGTCTCAGACCAGGCGATTGAGCCCCTGGGAGAATGCCGCTCGAATGTGGAAATGTTCCGGGCGCTCGCCTCA
>JAUTWY010000231.1 GCA_030838305.1 Acidobacteriaceae bacterium | reverse complement strand
CACAGCGACTGCCTTGGCACCGCCGCCGGTGCCACCACCGGGCCCCAGATAGGTAGAAAATACCAGGTCGCTTGCGCCCTTGCCGCCGGGGTTCAATTTTGTGACGAAGCCATCGTTTGTTCCAATTAGAGATGGCTGGAGCACACTTGCGCTGGTCGGGAAGTCAACCGAGGAAGTTACCCCTGCAACATACGCATTTCCAGAACTATCCAAGGCAACCCCGAGTGCAACGTCGTCAACGCTGCCCCCCAAGTAGGTGCTGTAAGTAAGTTTACTGCCATCCGGGCTGAGCTCGAACAAGAAGGCGCTACCGGCATTACCCGCCTTCGGCAAGATCTGAAAGGCTCCCGCGCTGGCGGGAAAATCGGCCGACTGAGTGCCGCCGGCGACAAATGCGTTGCCAGAAGCGTCCACGGCGATGCTATTTCAGCTATCGGCGCCGCTGCCCCCGACGTAGGTCGAATAGATCAGGCTTGAGCCGTCCGAGGCGATTTTCGTCACGAAGGCATCGACCGTACCACGCAAGACGTTCGACGCGCCAGGGAAGTTTGTCGATGCTGTTACTCCTGTTACATAAGCGTTGCCGCCACCGACAAAGGCGATTCCAATACCGTTGTCGTCAGCTAAACCCCCGAGGTAAGTTGAGTAGGCGTAGCTAACCGTAGGATCAATCACCAGTTCGCGGCTGCGATCATAGTTGCCCAACTCGAAGCCGACTTGATTGTTTGCTTTGAGGACGAACCGCGCGTCCACAGGCTGGCGCGAACCTTTTTGTTCCTGATACGCCACCGGCTTATGCAACAACACATCGCCCGCGGTGGAAGCAATGACCAGGTTGCCGGAGTCGTCCGTTTTGATGCCCTGGTTGCCGGTGAACTGAAATCCGATTGGAGCTGGGTTTGCGCCCGGAGCCAGGACGAAGTCGAACTCCATTTCGCGTTCCGCCCCGTGAAAAGCCATATTCACACCAGGATAAACATTCTGGTAGGAGACACGGGCATATCGTATGACGGCGCTGCGCCACTTGCTGGAATCGTTGCCGATAAAGTAGTTGGCCGTGCCGGGCAGAGCACTGCTGCCTTCAACGCTTGCCATCGAGTTGCCGCCCACGAGGTGCATGCGAACGACAGCGTCAGAGCCCTCTGGCGTGTGCCCGCGCTGCGGAAGATTTCCCCCGCTCATTGTCGGCGACTTTCTCGCCATAGGCCGGGCGTGGAGCGAAAACACGGCATCATTGGCGGTCAGGAACAAGGTGTATCCGTTGCCGCGCGCGAGAAATTTTACCTGAGGATCAGTCTGACCCTCATTCTGCTCAAATGCTAGCGGAAGCGCGGCATAACCGGCCTGAATTCGACTGCGCTCAGGGGCCATGCCCGTCTGTGACGGGGACAGGGATGAGGATGATGCGGAAGAAGGCGTGGCCGCAGCGCTAATATGCTTTCCCAGGGATAGAACAAGCGAGGCTACGGCAATCATGGCTACTGGGACTATGCAGAACGCACAAACCCATCCTCTTGAGGTAGCTGGTTTCGACAAGGCAGTCCTCCTATGATTCACAAGTGAAACCCCATGTGGGGGGGAAATACTCGGCACACTTTAGTTGTGGGATCATCGCGCGCCCCGAGCAAGAGCCTATTAGGTTGCAACTTTTTGCAGCTTAGTCGCGAGTATGGCGCTCAAAGCTGAGGTTGTCAACGGTAGCTAGATAGCAATTTAGGTACCACCGGCCGCGCCCGTCGCCCTGCTACCAGGGGGCACGTAACCGTCAAGGTGACTCTGAGCTTGCCGCATTACGTGACCGCTCCTGACGTTCTGCCTGATTGAAGTGTTGCAAGAAACCATCCAAAAAGAGGAAACCTCTACCGTGGGGTAGAGGTCTTGGATCCGAAACCCTCGTTATCATACGAACATAACCCTCATTTCGGCGGCTTCTTTTTGAACATGTCCGTCACGCCGCCGAGGGGATTTTTCTGCCCATTCTTGTTTCCGCTGAGAGCGTTCTGCATCAGACTGCCCGCTATGCCCTTTACGTCGGGAACGAATTTTGGATCGGAAGTCGTTCCCTGAATCAAGAAGGGAATGTTCTCAGCCTTCATTTTGAAATCGAGCGCGTTGCTTGGACTCACGGTGCCCGCTCCGGTAGCATTACCCAGCGTCGGTACGATCAGGCTGATGTTATCCGCGCGCGTTCCTTCTGGAGCGACGCGAACGTTGGCGCTGAAATTCTGAATCGTCGTGTCTTT
This sequence comes from Acidobacteriaceae bacterium, assembly GCA_030838305.1. Lineage (GTDB taxonomy): Bacteria > Acidobacteriota > Terriglobia > Terriglobales > Acidobacteriaceae > Sulfotelmatobacter. Next base: position 1,632 of record JAUTWY010000231.1, on the reverse strand, counting down.
TTGTGCCGGCGCCTTGCCTGAGAGCGCTGATATCGCTGACAGCTTTGATCCCAGGTTAAAGCCTGCGAGCGCGGAGTTCTCCAGCCGTACAGTACCGGTCGTAACCAGCTTGTCCATAGGTCCGGTGGTGGAGAAACTGACGGCCAGCGTTCCGCCTTTGAGCTGCGAGCCGGACGGCAAGATTACGCCGACGGCAGGCAGCATTGCTTCCAAATCGTCCACTGGCAGGCCTTGCCCCTCCAGCTTCAGGTTCACAGTGGTTGTGGTGGCGTGCGCGTCGTAGGTGCCGGTAAGATGCGCTACGGCCTTACCCATGGTGATTTCCCCCTGGGTCAGTCTTCCGGTTTGCTTCACCAGATCATGCGCGACCGAATACTGCAATTGCACCGGCCTGCCTGCCGGAGCCCCTTTCTGCACTACTTGCAGCTTTTCGCCTTTCAGCGTGCCGCTGGTCTTTGCCTCGTGGCCGTCAGAGGCGACAGTGCCGTCGAAATCCGCGATCCCGGAAATTCCAGCTGCGGGGTCGATGAAGCCCGAGGCTGCCAGATTCATTTGCTTCACCGTCACCTTGGCCTGGAGCGGAGTATGCGCGGCATTGTTGGGGTCGATCGGTCCAGCGTTGCCCTCAAGTTTCAGGCTGCCTCCAGCGGGCAGGCTGGCAGTCATCTTGAACGGGAAGGAATTGGTGAAAGAAAACTTCGTAACATCGATATCCACCTTGTCGTAGACTCGCGGCTGTTGCGTAGATCCCGCGCGGCTGATGGTCAGCCGCCCGTCCCTCACCTTCAGTTCGCCAACTGAGAGATTCGGAGTGCCGCTCGAACTGGGCGAGGCCGTCTTGGCCTGCGTCGTAGAATTATTCCCCAGGCTGGAGAAATTCCACTTCTCTCCGTCCTGTGAATGCACCAGGCTGATCTCCGGCTGATTCAGCGTCAGTTCGGTCACGTGAAGCTGCTTGGAGAAAATCAGCGGGATTAGTTCCACGCCCACCTTAAGCGATTTGGCCTGCACGAAAGGGGTCTTACTGAAAGCGGGATCGTCGGCAATTGAAATATTGTCGGCTGTCACTCCGCCCATGAGCAGCGAGAGCGAAAGATTGCCGACTTTGACCTGATGTCCGAGCGCATCGGTCATTTCCGTTTCCAGCTTAGGGCGGAAAGCGTTAGCGTCAATGAAAAATGGAATGACAATGACGATGACGAGCAGGGCTCCAATAACGATAGCGACGATTTTCAGGGGGCGGTTCATGGGTTGGTCCTCTTGTGCCGGGATTTTGAATTGTTACGTGCTGCGGGGACGCGGTGAAAGGGAAGGCCGGTTCACTGTTCATCCTGAAGAAGCTCGGGCGAGGGCACGATACCGCTTTCAACCTGCTTCTGTCGTTCTGCGCGGTGCTCGTTGTCGATGCGGACCGAAGCCTCCAGTTCCTTCTTGCCTTCTTCTTTGCGTCCCATGTGGATCAGAACTTGTCCTTTCAAGTAATGAATGTCGGTGCGGTTGGGATCGAGCCTGCCAGCGGAGTCGATCGCGGTTAACGCCTGGGGGTATTTTTGTTCTCGTTGGTACGTCTTGGCCAGGCCGATGTAGGAATTCACCAGGCGAGGATCGCGCCGCAGCGCCTCGTGATAGCTT
>JAUTWY010000567.1 GCA_030838305.1 Acidobacteriaceae bacterium | reverse complement strand
TGTGACAAATAAACGCGCTCACAAAAGCTGTTCGATTACCACTATCGTCTGGAAGGGCGCATCCATGCCGGCGTAGTTGTATTGGATCGGAGTGCCTCCGTGAACGTGGGCAACCGTCGAGCCGGAGGAGAAATTCACGCTGCTGGTGCGCGGATCACAGCCGTTCCCCATGATTTGATAGAAGCCACTGCTAATGGCCGGGGGAGGGATTGTCCAGGAAAAATTCATGCTAAAGATGGTCACGCCTCCACTGGCGCCGGTGCATTCCTGCATACCCGTGATGCGGAATATGCCGTCATTGGCCGGAGTCCACAAGTCCGTCATGCCAATTCCAGCGCCATTGGACGAGTTCTGAATGTAGAACACAATGCCGGGCACTCCATTGGCCGCGGTTGGTAAATTGTTATAGCTCGTGATTCGTCCGGAGGTTTGTATGTCGCCTTTGAAATACCCAGCCGGGCCGAAGCCATCGTTTTCTGCATACAGTGCGCCCTGGGTGAACGAATTATTTTGCGCGTACACTCCAATTCCCCCTGAACCGTTGGAGCCCCAAACTCCGTAGCCCGATGTGGTGGAAGACACTCCTTGCACTCCAATGGTGGTGCCTGATCCCGTAGCTGAGGCATTACCGAAGATGGCGGGCGTGAAGAAGTCGTTGCTGGTCATAGTGCCCACGATCGCCTGGTAGGGACTCGTGACTTGCAAAATGCCTCCCAGAGGATTGGTGGCATTTATCACCTGCGTCTGCGTGAACGTGTTGACCGCATTGAGCTGGGGTACTTTCGTTGTGTCCAGATTCAGCGTGACTTTCCCGCTGGTGCCGCCCCCGGTCAGATCCGTGCCCGCGGTGACGCCGGTGATCGTGCCTCCGCCGCTGAGGGTTGCGCACACCCACGCAGTTCCGGTCCACTGCAGAATCTGATTCGCCGTGCAGGTCTTCTGCAGGCTGAGCGAGAGCGCCCCGGTCGTTCCTCCGCCGGAGAGTCCGCTGCCGCTGGCTGTATTTACCGCGGTGATCGTGCTCGTGCCAGGAAATTTCTGACCCGCCGCGAAGGTGAACAGGCCAACGCTGCTGAGCTTTAGTCCCGTCTCGATGGGCGCAGTTGTGCCTGAGACGAATAGCAGGTTCAAAGTTCCCGAGGGCGTGGTTGAGTTGTTCCCGGTGGGTTCCGCGCGCCATTGAAATGTTTGATTGACCGCGGCCGCTGTGCCGCTGTTGAACGACGAGGCGACGAAATCTTGTGCCTGAGAAATCCTGCCGCCGGTCGCCGTGGCCAGGCCTGTCGCCGGCAAACTGAACAGACCCTCAATGTTAACTGTGCCTTTCACATCCAGCGTTGCCGCCGGCGTCGATGTGTTGAGCCCAACTTTGGCCGTGCCGCCGGAACCGCTCTGGAACAAGACAGAGTTTGCGATGTTGGATGTACTCGTCCACAGCGGAATGAAGTTAAGAGTGCCTGTGCCCGTGACGTTGGTTGCGGGGGAAGCAGAACTCGGAGCCGCGGTTGATGCAGAAGCTGCAGTCGCCTCGTCTGTAGGGCTGAGTGCCGCTACCGCTGGTGCAGCCAGCACGAAGGCTGAGGCCGGAAGCCCCCCCAAGGTTTCCGCGTCCCCAGCCTTCAATGCGTAAGGCACGCTAAGCAGCAGCACGCGCGGCTGCTCCACTTGCCCCTCCGGCCGCACGCCCAACCAGCGAGCTTCTCCGGAAGTGAACAGCGCGGTGGGCAGGCCATCTGGCTTGGTCGCGCCGAGCTGTACGGAATAATGTCCGTTCCGGTCAGGAACAACGTTTTGCGTTTCCAGCCAGAGAGGGACTCCGCGTTGCTGATCGCTGTAAAGAGAGAACGTGACTCCGACAGTTCCACTCAAAGGCTTTCCCGCAACGTCGGTCAGGAATCCCCCAAAGCGCACCAGGGTGGGCACCATGGTATTTTTTGTTTGCTGTGCCCAGCTAGTCGGCATCAACATCGTTGCGAGGACGATGAAGAAAACGGCGCTAGAAGTAGATTGTCTTCCCGTGATTTCTCTTTTCATACCATTTCCTTGCAAATTCGTAACCTGGTCCCAGCAATGGCTGATTCAAAGGGTGATGAACCTCAAAACCGTTTCACGCGCATGGCCAGGGAGAGCGATGCCGATCAATGCGAGCAGGAAAAGGAGAGCAAGCAACAGCCAGGAAATGGGAAATCGGGCGCGTTGTGACCCGGTGCCTCTGCCCCGTCCTCTGGTCTGTTTGTCGTTTAGTGCCGGCATGCTGCTCTCCAGCTTTGTCGAAATTGTGTACTAGCTCGCTGCGGTGGGCAGAGTGCCGGAGTTTGACCGCCTGGTCAAAGGACCAGTTTGTGATTCGCGTCTGACCGGACAACTCCTTGCCAATCAAGGAGTCCCATGGCCCTATGACACGGTTGCAAATCGTGATAAACTTCCGCCCCAATAGGGGTGTGTGCGATTGGTATGGATGCGCCGGTTATCTCGAAGCGGGTCTATCGGTTTGGCCTTTTCGAAGTGGAGGTCGAGAGCGGCAAACTGCTCCGCGAGGGTACTCGCGTCAAACTGCAGGACCAGCCTTTTCGACTTCTCTGCTTGTTGCTGGAGCGTGCAGGGCAGGTGGTTACACGGGAGGAACTTCGCCAGGTACTGTGGTCCAGCGATACCTATGTGGAGTTCGACGGCAGCCTCAATGCAACCTTGAAGAGATTGAGGTTCGCGCTAGGCGATCCGGCCGACAACCCCATCTTCATCGAGACCCTGCCCAAGCGCGGTTATCGCTTCCTGGCGCCAGTCACAGTTGAGGAATCCGTCTCAAATGCAGCACCGGCTGTTCATAACGCATTATTCGATGATACGACTCCAGCGAGAGACGAACGTGCTGGCGCCCCAGTGCCGAGGATTCCGGCTGCTGACCTGGCTGGAATGTACTCGAGGCACAGCTTATCTTTTGGGATTGTGATTGCCTTGCTCGTCATCCTGGGCGTGGCTTCCTATCACCGCCTTACCTCTGCCGACGAGAGAAAGAGCGGTTCCGGGGCACAGCCACAAGTTGTGTCTCGTACTTCGGTTGCCGTGATTGGTTTCAACAATGCTTCCGGGCGCGCCGGGGATGCGTGGCTGTCCACTGCATTCTCGGAAATGCTGAGCACCGAGTTGGCGGTAGGGGAAAAATTACGGCTGGTGTCTGGAGAAGATATCGTCAACCTGCGCCTCTCCTCCCCTTGGCCACAGACCGACACCCTCGCTCAGCCCACCACGGCGCGCATCGGTACGGCTCTCAATAGCGATCTTCTGGTCTTGGGTTCTTACGCAAATGTAGGCAAGCCTGAGAACGGACAATTGCGGCTCGATGTCCGCTTGCAGGATGCCAAGACCGGACGAATTCTGGTGGAGGCGGCAGAGACCGGTAGCACTCAGAATCTCTTTGATCTGATCTCACGCATTGGCGCCAAGCTCAGAAACCGTCTGGGTGTTCCTGGCATTACCGAGATTGAAGAACCCAATGTGCTTGCTTCTTTGCCTTCTAATCCGGAGGCTGCCCGGCTTTATTCTCGTGGGTTGGTCAAATTACGCGAGTACGACTATCTCGCGGCGAGAGGCCTGTTCGAAGAGACCATCAAAGCCGACCCCAAATTCGCGCTGGCTCATTCCATGTTGTCGCGTGCCGACATCTTCCTGGGACACGATGATCAGGCGAAGGCGGAAGCGAAGCGCGGCCTTGATCTGGCTAACCGTCTTTCCCGCGTTCGAAGAATGGAAATTGAAGCCAGCTACTATCACGCCAACGCAGACCGAGCCAAAGCGGCCGATATCTATCGCGTCCTATTCAATCTGTTTCCCGACAGCCTGGATTATGGCCTGCAATTGGCGAAGCTGGAACTTGAGTCTTATCATCCCGAGCAAGCGCTCGAAACCGTGCACCAGCTGCGGCAGCTACCCGCTCCGGCCCGAGATGATCCGGGCATTGATCTCCGGGAAGGCGGCATTCTTTTTCCGAAAGACCTACAAAGCGTGGACCGGCTGTGGCATAGCGCAGCCGAGAAAGCCGCATCTCAGGGAAAAAAACTGGTCTATGCCAAGGCTGAAGAAAATCTCTGCTATCTCAACCGCCCACACTTGCAGTCTCCGGCCGAATGCCGCGAAGCCTATGAGATCTATGTTGCTGCCGGCAATCGAGCGGAGGCAGGTTCCTGTTTGCAGCTCATGGCTGAGGCAAATCGCCTGGCCGGCCACCAAGTTGAGGCCGTCCCACTTTATGAGCGGGCCTTGCGCATGTTCAGAGAAGCGGGCAGTCGAGAGATGATCGGCGTGACTCTTAACAATCTCTCTCTCGTCCTCGAAAATGAAGGTCAGTGGGGCCGCGCGGAACAGGCGTATCGTGAGGCCAAACAGAATTTTGAAGCGGTGAACGATTGGGCAAATACGAGTGGAGCTATTTCCAATATTGCTGACATTGAAGTGCTGCGCGGGCATTTACGCGAAGCAGCGGAGATGTATCCAAAGTCCTGGGAACTCGCAGATTCCAGCGGCCGAGCGCGCCACGAGTACGCCCACTTTCAATACGGTTCCCTGTTGCTGATGCAGGGAGATCTCAAACGCGCGCGCAGCGAAGTTGAACCGCAAGTCGCTTCCCTGCGGGCCTATGGTGGAGATCCATGGCTCTTGGCGATTGCGTTGTCCATTCTCGGCGATATTCAGAAAGCGGAGCGAAATCTGGACGGCGCACGCAAGAATTATCAGGAAGCGATGGAGATTCTTAAGAAGGCCAACTCCTCAATTGCCACCATTCAAGTCTCGCTCGCTGAATTATCCATCGCTGAGGGCCACCCCGACGCTGCTGAGCCGCTGCTCCGAGAAGCCATCGCCGAATTTGAGAAGGAAAAAAGCGCGGGACAGAAGTTTAGCGGTTACCTCTCGCTCAGTCGCGCATTTCTCGCGCAAGCCAAGCTGTCGGAAGCCAGAGACGCTCTGAGTCACGCTCACGAGCTCGCCGATCTTTCCGCATTTCCGGTACTCAATCTGCAACTACAACTCGTTCAAGCCCGAATGGCCGCTGCGGCGCCGAACTCCGGAGCTTCGGGCCGGAACGATCAGACTGCCTCGCGCGCGATACGCGCAGTGATCCAAAAGTCGCAACAACTCGGGTTGTACAACACCAACTGCGAAGCTCGCCTCGCTCTCGGGGAGCTCGGGATGAAACTTGACCCGGCCTCGGGACGCGCTCAGCTCGTCTTGCTGGCGGCGGAAACCCGCAGCCGCGGTCTCGAACTCCTCGCCCGCCAAGCGGAGCAGGCGGTCGCCGGTGCAGCGCCTGCCGTCGTAGCTGCTAACAAATCTGCGATGTAATCCAGCGATTCGCCTAAGGGGGACCTAATGATCATCGCCATCCAATACCCTTGCTCGAAGGCTATGCCTGCTGCAACACGTCCGACACGATTCTGTGACATCTTGGGATAGGCTGCGCACGGCAAGCTGTGAAGCGTAGCCCGAGTCAATGAAAATCCAGAATCGGGATAAGTGCGGATACTGAGGCGATCATCGGTTCGCCATCTCCACAGAAATAATAACGACGTGTATGCTGGTGGTCACATCGCGGCGCTGCGCCTGCGTCACCGTTCGCCGATACGACGTGACAAGGTACTCCTGGAGTCATGCTGATCCATCGAGATCGTCTATTTCCAGCCGAGCCCGGCGCACGAAAGATGGCCAGGACGCTTTACCAGCATGCGCGAAAGTTACCCATCATCAGCCCACACGGGCATAGCCAGGCGGCATGGTTTGCGAAGAACGTGCCGTTTCCCGATCCTGCAAGCCTCTTCGTGCAACCGGATCACTACATTTTCCGCATGCTCTACAGCCAGGGAGTTTCGCTTGGCGATTTGGAGATTGGGCGAACGGTGTTAGAGAATCCGCGAAAGGTCTGGCGCATCTTTGCCAGCCATTATTATCTGTTCCGCGGAACGCCGACGCGCATGTGGCTGGACTTCGCCTTCCAGGAACTCTTCGGACTTAAGCGGCGACTGTCGGAAGAGAGCGCCGATCTGTACTTCGACATGATCGCAGAAAAATTGCGGGCTCCGGAGTTTCTCCCGCGTGCATTATTCAAGCGTTTCAATCTGGAAGTGCTGGCGACTACTGACTCTCCACTCGATTCGCTGGCTGACCACAAGGCCATCCGCGAATCGAACTGGAAGGCAAAGATACTGCCGACCTTCCGGCCAGACCCGGTAGTCGATCCTGAATTTGCGGGATTCGCCGAAAATCTTGCGAAGCTCGGAGAGAAGACGGGCGAAGACACTTCCACGTGGGCGGGCTACCTGAACGCGCTGAAAGCGACGCGTGTCCGATTCCGCGAACTTGGGTGCACGGCTACCGACCACGGACATCCCACTGCGCGCACCGCGAATTTGTCCCCGGCACAGGCTGCGGCGCTCTTTCGTCGAGTGATCGCTGGCAACGCCGATGCCCAGCAACAGGAGCTCTTTCGCGCTCAGATGCTGACAGAAATGGCGCGAATGAGCCTGGAAGACGGACTCGTGATGCAGATTCACCCGGGCAGCGTACGCAACCACAATCGCAAGCTCTACGAGCGATACGGGCGCGATGTGGGTGCGGACATCCCGATGCAAACAAATTATGTGGACGCGTTGCGTCCGCTGCTCGATGAATTCGGCAATGAGCGCGATTTGACGATCATCCTTTTCACGCTCGACGAGTCTGCCTACAGCCGGGAACTGGCTCCGCTGGCCGGACATTATCCCTGCCTAAGGCTCGGGCCACCGTGGTGGTTTCACGACAGTCCGGAGGGAATGATGCGTTTCCGTGAGCATGTGACGGAGACAGCGGGCTTCTACAATACGGTGGGCTTCAACGATGATACTCGTGCCTTCCTCTCGATTCCGGCGCGGCACGACATGGCGCGGCGTATGGATTGCGCTTTCCTCGCGAAGTTGGTGGCCGAGCATCGGTTGGAGGAAGAGGAGGCGCTTGAAGTAGCGGAAGATCTCGCCTATAGGTTAGTAAAAAAGGCGTATCGATTGTAGAAAAACCATGGCGGAGACGATGCCAGGCACTCTATCGGCAAGCGCGCGACTGGGACGCGTGCGCTGGACCGTGTGCGCCATGCTGTTCGTCGCGACTTCCATCAATTACATGGACCGCCAGGTCATCGCAATCCTCAAGCCCACTCTCGAACACAGCATCGGCCTGACGGAGGTAAGTTATGGCTACATTGTGGATGCATTTCAGATCGCTTACGCAATTGGATTGCTCGCGGCCGGGCGGCTGATCGACAAGCTGGGTACGCGCATCGGCTACATGCTGGTGATGGCGACCTGGAGCCTCTCCGCCATGGGCCACGCCTTGGCCAGCACCGTGCTGGAGTTTGGCTTCGCGCGCTTTTTACTCGGACTCGGCGAGTCCGGCAACTTTCCTTCCGCAATCAAGACAGTGGCGGAATGGTTTCCGCAGAACGAACGCTCGCTGGCTACGGGCATTTTCAACTCTGGAGCAAACATCGGAGCGATCCTCGCCCCTGCGATCGTCCCGTGGGTAACGCTGCGTTACGGCTGGCACGCGGCTTTTCTGACTACCGGCATTTTTAGTGTGCTCTGGATTCTGTGGTGGTTTCGCTATTACCGCAGGCCCACCGATCATCCCACGCTCACAGCGCGGGAAATGCAGCACATCTACCAGGAAGCTGCCACGGACTTGGGCCCGTCAATGCCTTGGCGACGATTGTTGAGTTGCCGCCAGACATGGGCTTTTTCCCTCGCTAAGTTCCTGACAGATCCGATCTGGTGGTTCTATCTATTCTGGCTGCCGTCTTATTTCAGTGCGAAATTCAACCTGAACCTTTCGCATCTTGGGCTGCCTCTCATC
>JAUTWY010000561.1 GCA_030838305.1 Acidobacteriaceae bacterium | reverse complement strand
GGTTGGCGTAGCGATACGGACGTCGGCTTCTGTCCGTGAGCCCCTGCATGCCGCATTCCTGATAACGATCGAAAATCTTATAGCCGGTCTTGCGGGAGATGCCAAACTCCCTGCAAAGTTTCGCCATCGCCTCGCCGGCTAGCCGGCGAGCCACAAACTGCAGTCTTTCATCCATTACCGAACACTCCTTCCAAGGCATCATTCCCTCCCCTCTACGGGGAGAAAGTGTCACCTATGTGTCCGGTACAATGTGTTACCTATGTCTCAGGTCGCTCATCACCAATAAATACAAGGCAATTCTCACTTTCCCCTTCCAGGGCACTTGTCATCAAAAAACCATTTTGCAAAAAATTTGCCAAAAGTTCGAGTAGGCCACAGATCCCGTAATCTGGGCCGTTCCGATGCGCGACCCGTACGAAGCATCCAAAGTCGACTACGGGAACCTGGCTAATTTGTTCGATCCTAGCTGCCCACTTTGAAGGCATGTAGCAGCGGGTGGCCGGTACGTGACCCCTACAACGGTTTTAGCAAATTCCCCCGTTTCACAGCCTGATCTTCGGAATCGAACTTGCGTAGTTGGGTTTCGTGGCCGGCGGAGTCTTTGAAACCTTCATGGCGGAGCTCGCGGAACGGGTCGAAATGGGCCAGAGTGCAACCGACAGCGACTACGTCACATTCCAATGCTCGGTTAGCGCGAACGTGAAGGGCGGAGTGAAAGCGCGCCAAGAAATATTGCTCCGGAAGCTTTTCCGGATTACACCAGAACTGGCTGACGTTTTTGATCCCTCTGTGATTGTAGAGAGCGGAGTAGCCAGCCGTATCGCGGAGCTCGGCGCCTCGGTGAGCGCGTTTGTCGGTCAAATCAACGGCAAGTACGCAGCCACGAATGGGGAGGATATGTTCAAGGCTACGAACAAAACCGCCCAGGCGTTCCTCCGGATCCACAAACCCGCAAAAGACCGCGACGCCTACAAGAATTTCATCGATGACCTCTACTTTTTGTTTCGAGAGTCCGTCGGTACGCGGCTGAATGGCGTGTGGCCTCAGTCGTTCGTTCACGTAAACGAGCTGAGAACCGATCTTAGGCACGATGTCGATCATGGCGACGCGGGGAAGGTGAGAGCGAAGAGACGCAAAGCGCGGAGCACTTTCGCCCTCTACGGAGGAACAGGAACTCCGGACACGATAGAACCCGTGAAATTTCCATTGGTTCAGTCAAACGTACTCAGCGCAATCGAGGGTGACCTAAGAGCGATTCTGTTGAAAGGGTTCTGATAGAAACCGGCTTGCTTCGGGATCATCCCAAAAGAGTAAATCATGTGTCCAGTGAGTCTCGGATTTAAAACTCCGCTCGATCCCACTATCATCTGGCGATACATGCCGCTGTCGAAGTTCGAGACGTTCGTTCAGTCGAGCGCTTTGTGGTTCGCAGCGGCCAGTTCGTTCCCGGATCGATTCGAGGGTACGAAAGCCGCGGCCGAGGCAAGCGCTCGGGATCGGTTGTGGGATCGACTTGGAGTGTCCGAGGAACAGCGGGAGACGATACGTGGGCTCACAGATTGGAATCGCCAATTTTCTTTCGTGAATTGTTGGATGATGAATACGAAAGAATCAGACCTGATGTGGCGTGCATATGCTGGAGCCAACGGGGTCGCGATCGAGAGCACCTACGGAAGATTGCGGAGCGTCCTTCTGGATCTTCATCCACGAAGTGGAATACATAGACTTCGAGAAAGATCGCATGATCAACGGGCACTCTCTTGCACCGATCTTCTACAAGCGAAAAGAATTTGCAGATGAGCGAGAGCTCAGAGCAGTGGTCGACGTTTTTCCTGTCGGAGATGCGAGGCGTCTTGGCACCAAGCCTTTGCCCACGGGCAATGCAATGGAGGTTGACTTCCGCCGACTACTCACGCGGGTCATCCTTTCGCCATTCCCGGCTCCGGATCTTCTGAAGAGAGTGGAACAGCTTATCGACAGCGCCGGCATACCCTTGGCCTATTCGTCGCTCGACAAGGCCCCTCGGCGTTGAGGTGTCCGAACTCCAGGACCGCTGAACGCGCACGCCCATATCCTAACGACACATCCAAACCTTTCGAATCTGCGCTCCGAGCGTACTCGACTGATGGTGTGCCGAACTCCAGATTTGCGGTGAGACTCAATTTTCCCGGTTTCATATCCGAACATCACTCGGCAACCAGAGCGGTTAGTACCGAGAGACGCTAGCGCTTGTATTGACTGGTCTGGCCAGCTCCTGGATTGTCGGCTACACGGAAGTTATCCCGAAACCGCGTTCGAAGAATAATCGAGGCATATCGTCGCACGGAACGCCGTAAAGTATTTTCGCTTGCCGCAGAAATCGTTTCATCCGGAGGCCGCCCGTATCAGTAGCGAACGGCACAGGTAGGTATAAGTACGGCGCGGCGAAAAGTGGGATTTTTTCTGTCGACGTTCCTTTCGTTCAATCAAGTTGGCGGACTGTTCCGCGTATCAGGAATTCCGTAGGCAGAACCCGTTGGCTGAAGGCCATTTGAGGATGATGCAGGCGTTCGAGCAGCATCTTCATACAAGTTTCGCCTATTTCCTCTTTATGAACGCGGACGGTCGAAAGCGGCGGATCCATTAGAACCGCTTCCTCACGATCGTCGAAGCCCACCAAACTAATTTCGTCTGGCACTTTCACGCCTTGTCGGCACAACGAGCGCCAAAGTCCGTAGGCGATCTCGTCGTTGCCGGCTACGACGGCAGTCGGCCTCGGCCGCCGGGACAGGATTCTCCCTACGCTACCCTGCCCGAAGTCGCCGAAGCTCAAATGACTCCGGCCCTTGATCAAGACGGGTTTTAGTTTGTTCTCGCGCATTCCTTGCCGGTAACCTTCGAATCGGCGATGAAGCCACGGATAGGAGATATCTCCTGCAAAAACAATCTGCCGGTGACCCTTGCCAATCAGGTGACGCGTGGCGTGAAGCATACCCTTGAAATCGTCAAAGCCCACTTGGTCGAACTGCTGCCCATCGTCCATTCCCACGACATTGTTACTGAAGGCAACCGAGGGCATTTGCATGGATTCGATCCTCTGGAGCAGATTCGGATAAACGGTGCCGGCTAGAATGACTCCATCAATCAGCCCATGCTCTTGCAGAACGGGAGGCAGGTCGATCTTGTGTGGCGGCGTCCTCGGAGAATAATGCAGGGCCGCGAATAGCACGTGTTGTTTCAAACCACTGGCGTGGGATTCGACTCCTTGCAGGATGCGCGCGTGAAAAGGATGGAGAAAATCGCGGTTGCTTAGGAGAAAGCAGACCATTTCCGAACGACGCTTGAGAATTCGGCGGGCCTGCGCATTGGGGCGAAATCCGAGACGGCGGATTGCATCGAGCACGTGTGCGCGTGTTTTCCGGCTTACTTGTGAACTGGAATTCAGCACGCGCGAAATGGTTCCGATGCCGACCCCTGCGGCGCGGGCGACTTCGCGAATGGTCGTTTTTGCTGGAACCATTTCCATTCAGGGTACGCTTTTTGACGCCTTCGGGTCTTGTCTTATGCCAGTGGCAAGGGGTTTCCGCACCATTTGCACTGCGGCGAGTTTAGCACACGATTGGCGCGCAGTCTAAACTATGCAACTGGTTGGCCCTGAGCTCGCTCTTGGCAAGGGATTCAAAAACTTCATCTCACGAAATGACTTTTCGAGATTCTGACTTGACAGACACTGCTTGCTGGGACTACGGTGTGGAACCAGTTCCAGTATTTTGGCGCAATTGGCGAGTGGGGGGTGTGTGATGAAAGAGATGTTTGCTCGATCTTTCGATTGGGCACTTACCGGCTGTAATTCTTTTAGCGGAAATAGCCAGGCGCGATCGGCGGGTCATGCCGGCGGCTTCGTCAAACTGCGCCGGCTAAGCATGGCCGTATTGCTCACAACAGTTCTTGTAGGATTTTCTGAGCAGGCTCGAAGTCAAGCGGTAAATGCGACCTTGATCGGGACGGTGACGGACTCCTCCGGGGCCGCGGTGGGCAACGTGAAGATGACGATCACTGAAACGAATACGGGAGTCAGCCGCACGTCCCAGACGAATGAGAGCGGCAACTATGTGGTTCCGGATCTGCCGCCGGGCACATATAGAGTCACTGCGGAATTATCAGGATTCAAACGAGCGTCGCGAGCTGAAATTGATGTCATCGTGAACACGACCGAGCGTGTCGATCTGGTTCTTGAGCCCGGAAACGTGACAGAGACAGTCACGGTAGAGGGGGAAACACCGATACTTCAGACCGAGCGGGCGGACACGGGTCGCAAGATCGAAGCGGTACTAACGGAGAACATACCGCTGGGCACCAATCGCAATTTTCAAAACCTTTTGAACATAGTGCCTGGCACGACTCGCGCCACTTTTCAGCATTCACAGTTTTTCAACGCGAGCAGTTCGCTGCAGACGGAGGTCAACGGTCAACTGCGCGAGGGCAACAACACCCAGATCGAGGGCATAGACGACAACGAACGCACCGGCCTCTTGCAGATCCTGGTGCCGCCCCTTGAGGCCATTCAGACAGTGGACGTTTCGACGAGCAACTATGATGCGGAGCTCGGCCGGGCAAGCGGCGCCGTCACCAATGTCATCTTGAAGTCAGGCACCAATAGCTACCATGGTGCTGCCTATGAATTCGTGAAGAATAGCTATTTCAACGCCCGGAATTTTTTCGATCCCGCTGTGGGACATCTCGCTTATAACTACTTTGGCGGAAATATTGGCGGTCCGATCAAGAAGAATAAGCTCTTCTTCTTTGCCGACTATTTGAAAGTTTACGATCACGAGGCAAACACAAACCTGGTTACGATCCCTACCATGGCCCTGCGCACTGGTGATTTGAGTACTTCGGGGACTACCATTTACAATCCTTTTAGCGGGAATGCGGACGGAAGCGGACGTCAACAGTTCGTCGCCACGTCCAGTCCTGGCGTGGCTATGGTCCCGGGTCGGAGCGGAATGGTGGACGCTTACAATCCGGCGTGCACAAACGCAGCCGGTTGTCCGAACATCATTCCCTCGGCCGTGATTGATCCGATTTCTGCAAAACTGCTGGCGTTCTTGCCGGCTCCTACCGCTGCGGGGAATACCAACAACTACTTTGGGTTGCTGGCTTTCCATAAGGACACGGATTTCGTTGACGCCAAGGTCGACGTTGAGTTGACCAATAAAGATCGGCTTAGTGCACGGTTTAGTTTTCAGCGTCCGTCGGTCTTCCAGGCACCGCTTTTCGGGATCGCAGGCGGACCGGCGCAGGGCAATTTCGAGGGATCGGGCCTTCAGAGCACCTACAGTACCGGCATAAACTACAATCGCTTTTTCTCTAATACGCTGGTGGCTGAGTTTCGTGTTGGTGTGGCGTGGTATCACAACGAGGCGCACAACAGCGATTTCGGCACCAAGACTTCGGAAACGCTGGGTATTCCGGGTGTGAATCTGGACCCAATCACAAGCGGAATCGTTGGCATCACGATCAATGGTGGTTTTTCTAATCCGTTGATAGGCTTCTCCGCCAGCCTTCCCTGGATCCGGTCAGAAACCAATATTGACTTTGCGAATACGTGGACCAAGATTCTAGGCAATCATACTGTAAAGTTTGGCGTCGACTTGCGGCGGATTCGCGATGCTTTATTGCAGGAACAGACCTTTAGTCCACGTGGTCTCTATACTTTTAACGACGGCCAGACGGCGCTGAAGACGAGTGCCGGCGCTTCCAAAACCAGTTTTGCAAACGACTTCGCCAGCTTTCTGCTTGATGTTCCAGGGCAGGCTGGACGCGACCTAGCGACCTTTTTCCCGAATTACCGAGCCTGGCAATTCTTCTCGTTTGTACAAGACAAGTGGGTGGTGACACCGAAGCTTTCGGCGGATATTGGATTGCGCTGGGAATTTTATCCGCCCGCGACGCCAGTCAAGAAGGGTGGTTTCTCAAACTACGATCCAACTAACAACACGCTACTGGTCAGTGGGTACGGAAATATCCCGAACGACCTTGGAATCACCACCCATTACAAATATTTTGCGCCCCGCATTGGCCTGGCCTACCGCTTGAAAGATTCGACAGTGGTCCGAGCGGGATTCGGTATCAGCTACACGCCATTTCCCGATAACAGCTATGCGTATAATTTCCCGGTCCGGGCCAATAATTCCTTCAATCCGGCGGTCGCAAGCTTTGGTCCGGCAGTTCTTCCCAATGGACAAGCTGCGACGTTCGAAAACGGATTTCCCGCTCTCATTTTACCGGTAGTTCCGTCGAACGGAATCATCACCAACCCGGCTGTAGCGGTGAACTATTTCGTTGTGAATCAGAATTTTAAGAATCCCTACGTGGAATCATGGAACCTAGCAGTGCAGCAGTCGCTTCCGTGGCGGTTCGTTCTCGACGTGGCCTACGTCGGGAATCATGCCGTGGATACCGTCGTGAACTACAACCTCAATGCGGCTACTGTGGCGGGCCTTGGCAATCACGGGCTTCCGGAGTTTGATTCTTTCGCAAGGACCGCCAGCACGAACCTGCTCTTCGCTGGATATTCCTCAAGTTATCACGCTTTGCAGGTCAAATTTGACCGGAAATTCTCCAGCGGCTTTGCGACCACCACCGCATACACATTCGGAAAAGGCATGGGCTTTCAAACTGACGATGACGGCGGCCTATCCTTTTACATAAACCAAAGAAGAGATTACGCTCGAAATGACTTTGACCGGACTCACACGTTCGTGCAAAGCGTCGTTTACGAGCTACCATTTGGGCACGGCAAACGACTGATGTCTTCCGGGATCGGTGCCGCCATACTGGGTGGCTGGCGCATCTCAA